>JBBQIT010000532.1:0-3110 GCA_038325205.1 Bdellovibrionota bacterium | reverse complement strand
GGGGTCAGTCCCCCCTGCATCGCCAAACCCATTTACGACATAAAACTGAACATCAGATCCAATATCCTTGGAATGGAGCCAGTTATACTTGATACCCACACCCAGATCGGTCCAGATCTCGGGCAAAAAGGCAGTTCCGCCAACGGGAATCAGCTTTTGCACATTCGCTCGCCCGCCAAAGAAGGAATGAGGTCCCAAATCATCAAAGGGAATAAAGATGCGCCCCATTCGCAAAGTAAATCGCGGGAAAATTTCATAGTCGATTTCGTAGAAACGCGGATTCGGATTAACTTCGACACTGAAATAGATCGTATGCGAGGGAAGAAAATCGATAAAAAGAATATTGTGGTACGTATCAAAAGTTAGTGGCGGCGTAATCCCCGGGCGATAAGTTAACAACCAATCGAACAAGACTTTAAAATGCGGTTTAAAACCTGTCGAAGCGTGAACACTTGAAGGGCCTCCCCACATTTTATTGGGATCAGACGGCGGCTCATTACTTACGGACTTTTCCGGCGCGCCCTCAGCTTCCGATTTGATCTGAGCCGAAGCTACTTTGGCCTTGGGCTTCACGGTCTTTGCCGGAGGCGCTTCTTCTGTTTCCGCTTCTTCAACAGCTTTCGGCGCACCTTTTTTTGCAACATTAGTGTCCGGCGGTGCCGGAGCGTCTTCTGTACTCTCTGCATCCTTGGCACCTTCTGCATCTGGCGCAGTCGACTTCTCGGGAACTGCAGCTCCCTCTTCGTCCATCGGATCTGAGGAATCTTTAGGCGGAGCTTTCGCTACCTCCGGTTCCGCTCCTGCCATTTTAGAGGACAACTCGACCGGGTCTCCTTTGCGAACCCTTTTTCGCGCCCGGTAATCGAACTTTACGACGGCCCCTTTTGCAGCGACTCGGATTACATATCCGCACGCCAATTCTTCATCTCCACGAATTACGCACGCATAGTCTTTCAACTTCCAGTGGCGCTCAGAGTCGTGAGAGATCGCAATCATTTTTTGGCGAGGATCTATTTTAAGAACGGAAGCCGCCCAAATAGGAGAAGACAATAGAAGAAAGAAAGGTAGTAAAAAGAGGGAGCGAATCGCCATCCTGTTGCCGATTGCCGTTTTTCTCGAATTGATTAAGGAAAAAGAATGCTTAACTTCGATAATGATAACGTGAAGCCCCCCTCTCGTCACCTTTTCTTCTGGAAGGCCTTTTACCGCCGAAATAACATTCTTTTCGAAATCCGAAGGTTGTTCTTACAAAATCCTTACCTAATAACTATCTAATATCACGCAACAAAGTAACTCATCCGAGATGAATGGTTGAATTTTTAACTCAACGCATTACAGTACGGCTCCACAGTAGTTAATTAGTTAAGTTGCGGCCTTTGGGGTCGTATCAAAGAAGTTCCATGGCGGGCTCTGAAATATTTTCAGACTACCGTTAATTGTTGTGAAATGAGGTAGACATGGAAAACACGGAATACACAATAACTGTAGATGATGATCTAATGGTTCATAAGATCGTGGAGCGCGCCACGCGGATGAAATCGATCCCTTTCACTTCGGGGAAGGCTCTCTTGGAAGTTATTCAAGAGCAGCAACCAACCGCAGTATTCGTCGACATCCACTTGGGTATCGAAGACTCTGGATTGCATTTGATTCCAGAACTTCGAGAAAGATGGCCTTTTACTCCCATTATCATTATCACTGGCGACCCCAGTGAAAGCGCACTCAGCGAAGCCCTCGCTTGTGGCGCCGATGATTTTGTGACGAAGCCTCTTCGATCTCAAGAACTGTTGGCGCGCCTTCAAGCGCGTCTCACCGACCAAGCGTTGAAAGAAGCGAAACAGGCCTTCCATCTCGGCAATTTGGTGTTCGACAGTGCGCACCGTTTATTGACGGGCCCAGGAGGATATCGTTATTTATCAACAACGGAGACCAACCTATTGCTGTGCTTGCTGCAAGCAAAAGGCTCCATTGTTCTTAGAGACACGTTAAAACTTCGCTGCTGGGGTCCGCTTAAAGTAAGTGACGGCGCTCTCGACCGAAAAATCTTTGAAGTCCGTCGCGCTTTAGATGAGATTGGTGGAAACACGTCAATCAAGACCGCATACGGCGTAGGATTTGGGCTCGCTGTTCAACAACAAGCCGTTTAGTTTATTCGATGAACGAACGGGAACAGGGGATTATTTTTGACGTTCAACCAGGAAGCAAAGCTGCAAGACGACAAGCGTCCGCTTAGCGTCTTACTCATCGAGGACAATCCTGGTGACGCTCGCCTCGTACATGAGGCCCTGTTCCATAATCCTACGGGTCTCGATTTCAATATTACGGTGGCCGGCCGTCTCCAAGACGGCCTGGCCCACCTTGAAAAACAGCCCATCGACGTCATCCTCTTAGATCTAAATCTTCCCGACAGCTTTGGCTTCGAGACTTTTACCAACGTTTACGAACGTCATCCCGACATCCCATTGGTGGTATTGAGTGGTGAAGGCACCGAAGATCTCGCGATCAAAACCGTAGATGCGGGAGCCCAAGATTATCTTTTCAAAGATTCCTTAACCAACCACTCTCTGGTCGTTCGAACGATTCGGTATGCGGTGGGACGTTACCGAATTCGCAAACAATTAAAAGTTACCGAAGACCGTTTGCGGACAGTGATCGAGAGTACCTCCGATGGTCTGATTATCGTCGATTTAGAGGGAAAGATACGCTTCGCCAATCGCGCTGCTGAAGTTTTACTCGAAACGGGCGCGGACGAGTTGATTGATAAGACTTTCCCCTTCCCCATCAAAACGAGCGAAGAGGTTGAAGTTACTTTGAACCAATCGAATGGTGAGCGCATGATCCTCGCCATTCGGACAACGCCTACTCAATGGGACGACCAAAAAGCCTATTGCACCTCCTTAAGAAACGTCACGGCGCGGGTAAAAGCCGAAGAGGCCTTGGTCCAGAGCGAACGCCGTTTACGAATGGTAGTTTCAAACGTCCCGGTTATCCTTTTTGCCTTAGATAAAACGGGAAAAGTTACTCTGCTCGAAGGCAAGGGCTTGCCGTCACTTTCGTTAGCTCCTGAGACCATTCTAGGAAAAAATATTTTTGAGATCGGGAAAGAACAT
>JBBQIT010000531.1:0-3120 GCA_038325205.1 Bdellovibrionota bacterium | reverse complement strand
CTTGCTCTTACTGCTTTTAAATTGGTCGCGCGGCGCCATTTGTTTGGGGGTTTGTTGGGTGGGGTTTCCGACTGCGCCCAAATCATTTTTCACTGTTATATCCAATGACGGAAACCCCACAAATCAAGCCACCAAAGAATTGGCGCAGCGCTACGATTTTAAAGGCAGTAAGAGCAAGATCGAGTGGGACAAGAAAAACGAGATCGTGCTTACTTCCGATGACGATTACAAATTGAAAGCACTGACCGACATTCTGCAGACCAAAATGGTGAAGCGGGGACTCAGTTTAAAGAACGTAACCTTTGGAAAGATTGAACCCTCCTTCGAAGGAACGGTTCGACAAAAATTAACGCTGCAACAGGGTATTCCTGGCGATAAAGCGAAAGAACTTATTAAGCTTATTAAGGCAACTGACATGAAAGTTCAGTCGCAACATCAAGACGAGCAAGTACGAGTTACCGGCAAGAAAAGAGACGATCTTCAAGAGGTAATGGCTTTTGTCCGTAAGACGGATTTGGGTCTAGACTTCCAGTTCGAGAATTTTAGGGATTAAATGTCTCAAGTTACCGAAACGACCCCTTCGAATAAAACGATCTTTTTCCAAAGCTTGGGTTGTCCCAAGAATTTAGTCGACGCCGAAGTGATGCTTGGCCTCACGACACGAGAGAAGTTTGAGATCGTCCCTACTCCCGATAACGCTTCGGTTATTGTGCTGAACACTTGCAGTTTTATTGAAGCTTCCAAGCGAGAATCTATCGATGCTATTTTGTCGCTCGGTGAATATAAAGAAAAGGGCGTTTGCAAAAAGCTCATTGTCACTGGCTGCTTGCCCCAGCGTTACAAAGCCGATTTAAAAGTTTCGTTTCCTGAAGTGGATGCTTTCGTCGGCACCGGACAATACGGGCAAATATTAGACTTTATCGCCGGAAAAAAAGAAGAGGACTTTGGATTTAAACATCCTAAGTATCTTCACGATGAACACACGCCTCGAATCAATTCGCAGCCAAAACATCGCGCCTATTTAAAGCTCTCCGAAGGTTGCATTAAAAATTGTGCTTTTTGCATTATTCCGAAAATTCGCGGAACATTGAGAAGTCGTACGATTGACTCTCTCGTCGCGGAAGCTACCAACCTCGTCGCTAATGGCGCCGTAGAACTCAACTTAATCGCGCAAGACCTCACTGACTATGGCCGAGACTTGCGTAATGGTTCCGATCTCGTCGCTCTTTTAAAGGCGTTAACCAAAATCGAGGACTTAAAGTGGATGCGTCTACTTTATGTCTATCCAGATGAAATGTCCGACCAGCTTTTAGATCTCATCGCTACCGAAGATAAAATTTGTAAGTACATCGACATGCCGGTTCAGCACATTAATGACCGCATGTTGATGCTCATGAACCGCAAAGTTAGCGGCGAGCAGATCCGAGAGCGAATCCAAACTCTCAGAAAGCGCATTCCCGGGGTTTCTATCCGAAGCACTGTCATTGTCGGCTATCCCGGAGAAACCGAAGCCGAATTTAAACAGCTTTGTGCTTTTATCGAGGAGAGCAAGTTTGACCATCTCGGTGTGTTTTCTTACTCCCATGAAGAAGGCACGGCGTCTTATCATTTACCGGATCAGCTGCCTGAAGCCCTGAAACTTAGCCGGCGCGATGAGCTGATGGCCATTCAGCAAAAGATTTCTCACCAGGTCCTCAAAAGCCGTGTGGGTGAAACCGTTTCCGTTCTCGTGGAAGACGTCTCTGAAGAATCCGAATTTCTCTGGAAAGGCCGCCACCAGGGCCAGGCCCCGGATATCGACGGTGTTGTGCTGCTTCGCAGTGGCGCCCTCGAAAAGGGAAAGATCCAACGAGTAAAGATCGAACAGGCCATGGAATACGACTACATTGGTCGAGTTTTGTAAGGCACCACAAATCCCTCCATTTTTTTCGGAAACCGCCTACCGACCAACACGCCCGTGACGGAAAGCCTCGCCATCTGGTACCATTCATGGAATTCACCATGAGATATCTTCTTGTCGCTTTTGCCCTCTGTTCTTCCTTGGCTCTCGCCGATTACGGCTGGATGCCTAAAGATCAAAATCTATTCTTGGGCTTTGGTGCTGACTATTTGCGATCGGCCAGCAATTTCAGTACTGACGGGCCGCGCACTGCGATTCGCTATCAAGGAGTCTCATCCAATTACTCCGCTTTGCACTTTTGGGTGGAACCTGAATACACCTTTACTCCTGGATGGTCGGGAAGACTCCGTTTAGGGGTGGCTTCCAATTCCACGAGCGCCGTTTCCACGGGGACGACATCGAATGGGTCAGGATCCAATAGCCTTTTGTCCGGCGGCGGCATTTCGGAAATCTTACTGGGAATAAAATGGCGCCTGTCGGGGGCCGGTCAGCCTTCTTTGGTCCTCGAACCCACCGTTAAGTTTCCCACCAATTCGAACTATGTGAATGCGATCGACGCGAACACCAAACTTCTAGCGGGCGACGGAAGCGTAGACCTTGGCCTTGCCTTGCATGCTGGCTACCGAAAAAAACATTTGCTGATCGCGATCTCTCCGCAGTTTCTGATGCGAACTTCCAGTTACGCTCCTGCGGTGTTTGTACGAGGGGCAGCGGGAGCTTCGTTTGCAGGCGGATACGTTCTTGCCACCACTGACTACTACGCGTCGTTAGGGAGCAATTTATTGTTTGATACTTCGCCCAGTGTTCACGACGCCGCGGGAACCGGCGGCTCTTACGCTCTGCTTTCCGGAAGTCCTTCCCTTTTTACCTTCGGGGTTAAAGGCGGAGTAAGAGTTTCGAAAACCGCTTTTGTGGAAGCTACTTTTCGCCAAGCGGTTTGGGGAATCAGGGCGCCTTACTTTTTCCAATTTGGGCTAAATGGGATTCTCACCTTCGATTTCAAAAAGCCCGACCCTCGCGTGAAAGCCCATGAAATTCCGTTTGATTCGGAGCCTGAAACGAATCCCGACGGGACGTACCTGGAATCTCCCTCAGAAAAGTGAGACGCAGTGAATAAGGTTTGAGCGCTGACGCGCCGGTTCGTCGGCGCTTTCTTGTCGTTGGTAGGCGGCTTGTCGGCCCCCGTTTGGGTACAAACGGGGGCTATTTTTTTGTTCCAG
>JBBQIT010000530.1:0-3120 GCA_038325205.1 Bdellovibrionota bacterium | reverse complement strand
GCTCAAGCACCTGCTCCAACCCATGACGAGGCCCCAAAAGTTTGTCGTCGGTTCACTGAGCTATGACAGTGAGGCTGTTGGTTACGCTTGGGACGCCGATCATTTCGACGAATACCGAAAACTCGATCCTTACGCTCAAATTATGGATACCGGTGAAGACGGTCTTAGTAACCAAGGCCACGATCAAGATGCCCTTCTCGTCGATGGAAAGGTATACCGCTTGGATTGGTCGAACAACGAAGCTGATCTCCAGGCCTTGCTCGAATACCTGAAGACACTTTAATTAGCCCGCGTAGCATCGATCCACCCATCTTCGACAAACTCAGCACGTGACCTTCTACGTCTGTTGAACAAGGAATATGAATTTTTAGGTGGGGCTACTCTTGGGTGCGGGCTTCACGGCGGCAGTACTAGCCTGCAACTGCCCCATGAGGTCGTGCCTCAGCGCGGAGGGCAAAAGAGTGATGCTGGCCTGGCTTTCGATAATCTTCTCTGTCTCTAAGATCGTAAATAGGGCCTCTGCGACCTCACCGTCTTTGGCAATGGCTTGAAGCGCTTCTCCGACGATTTTGGGGCGCATGACGGCGGCTTGAGCAAACGCGACGGCCGCTTCACGCTCGGCTGCGCTAGCGATAAGGTTTACCTGATTGACGCCATCTTGTTTGATGGCCGAAGTAACCTGTCTCAGCCGATTGACCACTTTCTCTTCGATCTGACGAATCATCCCTACGTCGCGGAAATGAACTTTGCGGATATAAACGGAGCCCAATTGATATCCCCATTCCAAAGAAAGAGGAGACACTTCTTGGCGGACCGCGAGACTCATTTTATGTCGGCTCTCTAACATTTCGGCGAGAGGCATATTGCTCAGACATTTCACGGCCGCGTTGCCCACGTTGGCGCGGAGTGAACCGCGGGGATCGGTATTTTTGAAAATGTGTGAGAGAGGGTCGCTAATGTACATCTCATACCAAACGCCAATGCCCATGGGGGCTCCCTCTTCGGAATTGACCGGCGTGCTTCTTTGGTATTCTTGATCGAGTCTCAAATCGCAGCGATAGATCTGGCCGAACGCCGGGGCTAAAAGCGCCTGCCAACCGAATTTTGGCCACAAAAAGTGAAGCCCCGGATCTGAAATGACGCCCAATACATTTCCAAACAAGACATAAATTTTCGCTTCTCGTTCGGTGACTGTCGTATAGAACCCAATCAATCGAAGGGTGGCTAATCCGAGCGCCTCGGCGGCGAAAAGACTAAACATCATAAGGCCTATCGCGATAACGAATTCATTCATGATTTCACCTCCACCAACACTCGACTGGCTTCACCATAGAGTTTTAACTTCACGTTTCGGACGTAGTTCTCGATGGCCCCTTTTCCGCCCGCCTTTAGAATCTTAAGTTGATCAGAGAGTTGCGCAAGCATTTGGACTTCGGCTTGGGCGCGCATGGTACCGATCTCAACGGCTTTGCGAGACTGCACGATCTTCTGGTCTGCAGAAGCTTGTGCGAGGCTGATTTCGGAGGAGACTTGGTTGTGGGCGGTGTTAATCGCGGCAAGTGCCGATTCGACTTCCGGTGGGGGATCGATTCCCGTAATGAGTGCGGCATTCAGTCCAATCCCGTAGCGGGCGACGGACGATCGACACTCGTCTTCCATATGCTGGTTCATTGTGCTGAGATTTTTTCTCAGATCATTAATAGACACTCCCTGCACGCGACTGGCGACAAACGGATCGGCGTCGGCTTCACCGGCAAGAGGTTTGGGCGCCTCGAATACCGCGATCCGCTCACGCAAGATCGAAATAAAATATCCCATCACATGCGCCACGGGACTTTTTACTCCAAAGACATAAGCGTAAAGATTTTTGTCCGAGACGCTAAAGCGGATCTGTCCATGAAGGCCGGTATTCAGTTGATCTTTAGTGACCGCTTCCAAAAGTTCCCCATGACTATTAGCCGTGGGGACATCGGGATCGTAACCGATACTTACCGTTTGAATCGCGACGCTGATTTTAATGATTTTTTGCCAAGGAAGCTTAAAGTAAGGACCGCCCGGTAAAATGACTCGTAACTGAGGATAGCCATATCGGGGACGTTCCTCTTCGCTCAAGGTTTGGCTCATGGGATCTTCAAGCGTCGTAGACTTGCCCACTCGCTCAGCCCGACCCAATGTGGTCTTTACCGCTCGCTCATTTTGATCGACAGTATAAAGACCCGGAACAATGACCCGGATCGCTAGCCACCCGATAAAACCTAGTATGACTCCCGCGAAAACACCCGCAATCATAAAGCACCTCGTAAAATTCTAAAAAGTGACTCTAGTCGAAAAATCGCCCAGCGCAAAGAGAACTGAGGGGGCGAGCCCCCAAGAACCGTAGCCGAAGTGGAACGGGACCGGTACCCTTAAGGACGATGTCAGCTACGACCGCCGAATCGACAAAACTTCCCAAACATTTCTTTTTGTTTCTCACCGGTGCGTTCCTCTCACATGTTGGTACTTGGATGCCACTCGTCGCTCAGCGGTGGCAAGTGGCCGAGTTGAGTCAGGAGCCTTTTTGGGGCGGGTTCGTCGGTTTCTGTGCTTTTCTTCCGATGCTTTTACTTTCTTTGGTGGGAGGTACGCTCGCCGATCGCATGAATCGTCGGAACCTTTTGGTTGTCTCTCATCTAGAAAGTCCCCATCTCCTAACGCCGTCAAACGGCGTCCCAGGCGTGGGCAATTGCCCTAACTAAATTTATCGCTATAAAGCCCCACCCCATGATAATTCCTAGGTCCCTGGACGCACCCAAAATGCGCTACTCGGTACCTACGCAACGATATCCCTTTCGAGCCTCCTTTACGTTTCTTGAACATTGAACCGATTGAACGCGCAAGGCGGGTCCGTAGTTGTCGGCTTTGATTTTCACTCCGGCGTCTTTCAAACTTTGAAAAATCTTGGTTCCGTATTCTTGATAACTCGATTCTCCGCTGGCCATTGTTGTCTGGTTGACCATCGTGCAATGAAAGCCAAAAGTTTGCGGGTAGTTTCCCGGCATGAGGTTATCGTTTTCGGTCTGGCAAGGCAGTGGACGTGATTCGAGAACATTATGATCATCCATCCCCATTTTGGGCGCAAAC
>JBBQIT010000529.1:0-3120 GCA_038325205.1 Bdellovibrionota bacterium | reverse complement strand
GCTTTACTTCGGGCCTCGAAACCATAGCGACCGGGGCCTTCTCATTCTGTGCCTGGACTTTCATTTCTCTCTCTCAGTCGCCCTCTTATAGCTCATTAATTTCGGCTAAGCGACTGTCTCACTCTTCATTGGCACAGAGGGCTTTGCTTAGCTAACCCCAAAGTACCCCCACTTTCTCCTCCCTACGCACAGTTAAAACGCCCTCTCTCATAAATTTTAACATTCATTAAAATTATCCTTGCGCTGTGCATTGGACACGGTTATTGAGCGATCAATGAGGAAGCTCGATGGCGTCGATACACGCCTAACTGGCGAAGGAGGCTAATCATGAGAACGTTTGCCCTATTGATAAAACAATCTTCCGGCACCCAACTTTTCTGGGTGCTGACTCTGTTCACGTTTGTGAGCTCACTTTCTTTCGCCTCTACTGTCTCGGTAACCAACAATCCAGAGTGGAAGCGATCCAAAAATGCGTTTGTAGCAAAAGACGAAGTGCTCATTCCTGCGCTGACAAAAGCACTTTCTCCTTCGAGCCCCGAATTCAGAGTTGAGCTCATGGATTGCATTATGGAAGATGCGGCTTACCACTATCCTCGAAACGATCGATCCGATCTTTACGGCGTAAATGTCGTTCTGTACCACCCTACGACCGGTCGCCAAATCAAGACCGCGTTTGGGGGACGCCTCGATGAACTCGATATTGCCTTGAATGTGAGCTTTTCACTTTTCGGGGAGCGTTCCACCCGAGGCTCGGCGATCGCTAAAGATATTTTAACGCTACAAAAGCCTACGCTCACGACGACGGCGGATCTTGCTGAACGATGGTTGGTGCTAAGAGAGATGAGCAAAGGCGTCTACCGACTTTCTGGAATCACTTTCGCTTTAGATAATCTTTCTGGGCCCTATGTTGTATCGGCCTATTCCGTTTTAGGTACCGTAAAAGATCCTAGATTCCACATCAGAGGTGTGGATACCTGTTACTCAAGGAAATAAGTGGAGGTTGATGATGAAAAAGTTACTTGCGCTCTATGTTGGCCTATTGATTCCCTGTTCGCTATATGCTGATGACAAAAAGCCCGAGCTAGTCGGGCAGTGGAAAGAGATACGCGGACACTATCAGGACATTTTCATTAACGACAAACTTGTTATCCATCCGACTCCCTTTGGTGAAGCCGAACTCAACTGGCATTTTCCCGGAGAAAGAGACCGAGAGCGCCACGAGCACTTCAAGAGCGGCTACTATCAAGCGAATTTCAAACGCAAGGCGACGTGTACGACGACCTACTTGTACGTCATTGGAAGTGCTGCGGGCACTTTCGACCGTGACAGCGATCAATCCTACTACGACGAGATCCACATCGCCCTCGACCCTTCCGGTTATCTCAACATGCATGTCATTGATCGAAGGCAAAATAACGATTGTGGCATCGAGTCTGAGGTTAAGAACTATGTCTTTCGACCGCTGAATGAGACAGAGCTTGCCGAGATTAAGCGCCAGCGTGAGTTGCAGGTTGCGGCCCTTAAGGCCGCCGCCGAACAGCGCGATCGGGACACAAAGTTTCTGACCAATGTGTGGCATGGTGAAGTGGCGACTTTGGAAACCCTATATCAGCAAGGCATTACTCCGGCATTCTTGAGCAGTGCCCTGGATTATGCGATTCGCGGAGACAATCGGAATGTGATCGAGTGGTTGATGCCGAAAGTACCGCCAAATGCGGATTTGGATCCCATCGCAGTGTGGAACATGAAAGACCAAGACCTCATTGAACCTTTGCTTAGCCAATTCCCAAGACTCAATGCAAAATTCGCCCTGCCGCAGACAGTATTGAATCTCGCTCGCTCGCAGAGCCACGGCAACAATCGTTTGGCTAATGCGTCACTGCCCGAAGAAGTGTTAGAGCGCTTCAGCAAATTCCTGGACAAAGCAAAGCGGGATTATTTCTCTGATTTAATTCCTAAGGAGAGTCTAGAGAATAAGTTTCGAACATTTGGCGCCGCTTCGGATTACAACGAGCTCTCTTTGTTGGCTAAATTCGCCTCCGACATGACCATTCACTCAGAATTTCTCAAGATCGTTCTGGATCGCGTGGGTGCTGACTCGGTAGACAAGACGGATACCTCCGGTGTTACCGCTTGGGACTACTCGGTTGCGGCCTATTATGTTTTCCAAGATAAGTGCCAGTCCAAAGCCGCTAATCCTGAAAGTCTACCCGAAGTGAAACTGAAATTAGATAACGCTATGAGAAAATTTCAGTTAATGCGCACAAAAACGGACGGGACCGAAAGAAAGCGCACCCGTTCGGTGGGATACCTCTCCAGAAGTACAGTTTGTACGTGGGGCAAAGATCAAGGAGTTAAGTTTTATTGGACGTTTCCGGCAGCAAATTTAATTAGCCCGATCGATTGGCGCTAGAAAGTAAAAATTGATGGACCCCTCTACTTAAAATTATTTTTTGCGTTGTTCCCGAAATAGCCGTCTCATGACGTCGTGACCGGGGAATAAAAGAGGACTTCGATAATCCCCGCCTGGCCCGTGGATGATGACTCGGGGATAGCGGTGTGGGTGGGAATTTAGAATCCAGAGGTCTTCCACAGGGGAGGACATAGTCTCTCTATCTCCGATGTAGGTGACATCGGCTCCGAGAATAGGATTGCTAATCAGCTCTCGGCAAATCTTCGATCTTTTGTGGGATTCGTGAAGTTCAAACACGACCATATGGGCTTCTCTCCAACCCGGTCGGTTTCGGATATACCAAGTGGCTTCGCCTTTGTACTCGTTTCGGGTAAGTTCCGCGACGTAGTTGGGAACGGGTCTCCCTTTTCTATCCAACAGATTATCTGGATTGGGAAACGTCATGGTGGGCGCCCAACCGATCTGTTCGTTTAGGATACGTCTTCCATTCCCCGCGAAGTGGCTGATGTACCGGTCGACTCCCACTAGCTCTTCGCCGTGGGGAGCTTGGCCCTGGTTCCATCGTTTCGAGCCACCGTCAATAGGTGTGTAAATTCAGATCAAGCGGCGATCGCTTTTTCTCCCAGTTCCAACTCGATGACGGCCAATCCGTCCTCGAACTTTTTTCCTGCGTGAACGTCTGCGAGCAACTCCGGCGCGTTTAGCTT
>JBBQIT010000528.1:0-3121 GCA_038325205.1 Bdellovibrionota bacterium | reverse complement strand
GAATTGATTCCCGTTAGCCCATTGGCTATAAGCAAGGCAATCTAATTTCCAGGTGGTTCGGATGTTGCGAGTTTTGAGCAGAGCCGTGATTTTTGGTTTCGTCCTTTTTGGGCTTTCGATAGCTCGAGCTGCCGAGCCCGTAGATCCTCCTGACGTAGCCCCCATCGCTTGGCTGCTCGCCAAGATAAGCTCCGAAAGTCATCCTTCTTTGTATGGAACCGCAGTCCTCTTTGAAACGACAGACCAATCACTTTTCTATGTGACGAATTTCCACATTCTTCCCCGAGATAGTAAGAAGTGGAATGCGCTACGGCTAAAGACACCCGTTTTTGATTACGTGGAAAAAGAAGTGAAGGTGGTCGGGACAGCCCCTCAGTACGACATCGCGGTTTTAGAAATGAAGCGTGACGACACGGAGTCTATATTCTTAGATAGGGTCATCGAGATTTTACCTGCTCAATTTCATCGAAAGGCTATCGACGGACAAAAAAATTGGGTTGTAATCGAAGGCATTCCCTCGGACCCTCAGTTTCGACATGAGTTTAGACCTGCGATAAACGTCGAGCAGTGGACGCCTTCGAGAGCCGCCAAGTCCGTTGGACCTTTTGGAGTGACGGCGAGCCGATTATGTCCTCCTCTGTTTCTCTCTCATTGTTATGTTTTGCCCATGCGGACATGGGGTTTTTCCGGCGGCGTTATGGCGGCGAATGTCAGGGCTTCGCAACTGGGACTAAAAATCGTAGGGATCGTTTCGCACTTTGCCCCTCTCTCGCCCCTCACGTACGTCATCCCTATAGATGAAGCTTTGACCGTAGCCGAGGGGATCCGTCAGAATCGAAAAATTTTGCTGAATGCTGAGATCGAAAACGCTTTCGAGTACGTTTCGAGCAATAGGGTGAGGGAGCGAGGGGCTTTGAAGAGGTTGATTCGGCAGGTGTCAGTTCGCGAATCTAGCGGCGGGGGGGAGAGTTCGGGGGGAGGAGGAGAAAGTTCTGGTGGCGGAGGAGAAAGCTCGGGAGGCGGTGGTGAAAGTTCCGGCGGAGGAGGCGAGAATTTTGGAAAATGGATTCACAACCGAGAGGGGAATATCGGCTACTTCGGCGATTTCGAAGCGGCGGCTCAAGCGATACCTAATCCTGAGACGTGGGGAAATGAAGGAAATCCACTAACCAGACTTATTAATGCATTGCCTGGAGTTCGAGGCGTGCAGGAAGTTGTGCGTTACCATCCTGGCATCGAAATCCTGGAGGGCGAACAATGGGTGCGCTATTTTAGCTTGGGGAAATCGCCCATTTCTACTTTGCAGAGTTTTCTCACAGCGCCCGCTAGTGAAAGAGAAATGATGAGGGTGGGGTTTGAAAAGAGTCCTCTTCCAAGTAACCTCATCGTTCAAGCGCTTCCTTCTTATGGATTGATGACGTCATCCACACTGCGACGGTTGAAAGGGCCTCTCAACGGGCTTACCGAAGCCGATATCAACAACACGAGCTTTGATTTCGAGCTGATTAAGCCTTTGATGACGATTCATGCATCGGACGGGCGTAGGGACAAATCCAAAACTCCCTTTGATATTCTATTTGGCCTCTCGGGAAAGCAACCGGAGCTCGGTGTGAAAGCCGGCAAGGCTGCTCTCTCTGACGAGGGGGGTAAGTTTACCGTAGAGACGACGGGGCGATACGAAAATGGGGATGTCATCTTAACCGGTAGCTGGAAGCAAAGTGGACCTGGCTATTTTCGTTTAACAGGCAAAGGGACGATCCAAGGATTTAAGTTTCGTGAGGATTGGGTTCCGCACCGAAATTTAGAAAATCTCTCCGCTTTTGCTTCGCTTCAATGGAATGGGGAGGAAGGGATCTACGAGCTTAAGGTTGTTCTTGTGGGCGAAGATACTTTCCCACAAGACAAGGCCATCTTGGTTCCTGAAGCGATTAACGTTTACGGATTTTACCTTCCGCTCAAGAAGCCGATTCTTTAATTTAGGACGACGCCAAGTCAGAGGACAGTCCCCAATCAGATTGGCGGTTTCGAGATTATTTTCCGTTCGAGATATTAGCGCGTAAATTAATAATAAAATCAAATAGATATGCGAGCGATTCTATCCCCCGGTTTTCCTCTGAATCGGGGGACGGAGGCAACAGATATTCTAAATACCTCAAGACGGCAGGAGAGCCGAAGTGAGGTCATAACGACTTCGCTCCCCTTCAGCCTTAAAACCAGGAATGCCGACATGTCGCTTTTTCAACTCGTTCTGACGCTTGTATCTGCCTTCACCCTTTTAGGGATTCTTGAGTACTGCAAGTATCGAGAAGTGCAAAAGACGAAGCGCGATGTTCGCTCGAGTCTCGACAGCTATTACCGAAAACAGTTAAGCAATCGTTAAAAAAAGAGCTAACGAGTTATCGCTTTTGTGGGTAGGCACGGAGCAGCTTTGCTGCTAGGTTGTCACCGATACATGCAACTCACCTTCATCATAGCGATTCATGAATAAGTACGAGCTCTACCTAAAAGCGGTTCAGGACCCGGAAGGCATTGTCGAGTTCATCGAGAACGAATGCCGAAAGAAATATCAACTTAAGGTAAAAACTTTTGGTGAAGATTTTTGCGGCACCTTTGCTTTGAGCTGCGCTTGGGTGAGACGCGATCGGGATAAAAAGGCGGTAGCCGTCGATTTAAGTCAGGAACCCATCCGGTACGGGATGCGCCACTATGCTTCTGAACTTAGCGAAGACGAGCGTAAACGGTTGTCAGTTTTACAATCCGACGTAAGACATCCACGCCTGCCCAAAGTTGATGTAATCTGCGCTTTTAATTTCTCCTACTTTGTTTTCAAGAAACGAGAAGATCTCCTCGCCTATTTTAAGAACTGTAAAAAAAGACTTGGTGCCAAAGGCGTTCTCTTTCTCGATATGTTCGGCGGTTCCGAAATTATGCATCGCAATTGTGACGAAATAAAGTTTGGACAGCATATCTACTACTGGGATCAGATAGGATTTGATCCCCTTACTCACGAAGCGAAATTTTATATTCATTTTAAAAAGCAGGGGACCAAAAAGCGGATGGAACGAGCTTTTCGGTACGACTGGCGCGTTTGGACGATCCCCGAAATTAGAGATCTCTTAAC
>JBBQIT010000527.1:0-3131 GCA_038325205.1 Bdellovibrionota bacterium | reverse complement strand
AGATGACTTCCGCGCCTTCTCTTTTCGCCACTTCGACCGAATTATCATTAGAGCCGTCGTCGACGACAAGCACCAGGTCAGCAAGACCCGTAGCTACAATACGCTTAACGACTAGGCCAATCTTAGCCGCTTCGTTAAAGCAGGGGGCAATTACGGCAAAACGTAGGTTTCGGTACATAACGGTTTAGTATCTTATTCATTTTCGCCATAAGGGATACCAAAAAAAGAAATGGACGGTAGCTCGCTAAATAAGCTAAGTCATAGTGATGCTTAATAGGGAAAAGCTGCGATTAGGTGTTTTGGGACTAGGCCATTGGGGGCCGAACCTTGTTCGCAACTTCTCTTCCCACCCACGGGTGGAGCTTAGAGCCCTTGGGGATGCCGACCCCAATCGACTAGCTACAGTAGCCGCTCCCTATCCTGACGTCCTTAGATTCACTGCAGCAGAGGAGCTTATTCGCTGCTCTGAAATAGACGCGATAGCCATATCGACGCCTACTGAGACTCATTACAAGCTGGTTTCGGAAGCCCTTAAAGCCGGAAAAGACGTCTTCGTAGAGAAGCCGCTAACCACAACGACCAGAGATGCCGAAGCGCTCGTAACGCTCGCCAAAGCGCTCGGGAAGAAATTGATGGTGGGCCATGTATTTTTGTTCAATCCCGCCATTCGCCAGATCAAACGTATTATCGATGACGGCGAGTTGGGTGAGGTTCTCTATCTCTATTTCACTCGTACCAACTTAGGCCCCATTCGAGGAGATGTGAATGCTTTGTGGGATCTAGCCCCACATGACATTTCTATTTTGCTTTATCTTCTAGGCTCGCTCCCTGAAAGCGTAAGTGCCAGAGGCGCTTCCTTCATCAATCCTCCGAGCGAGGATGTAGTGTTCGCGAATTTGCGTTTTCCGAAAGGGATCTTTGCCAACCTCCATGTGAGCTGGCTCGACCCCAAAAAGGTTCGCCAGATTGTCATCGTAGGAAGCCAGAAGATGCTGGTCTTTGATGACATGCAGTCTAGCGAGCCCGTTCGAGTGTGGGATAAGAATGTCGGCAACTCGCTTTCCCAAGTCGCTGTGGCTGATACTTTCCATTCTTTTCGAAAGAGCATCATCGAAGGCAATTGCACGATTCCTGTGATTCCGCCTGGAGAGCCTTTGAAAGAAGAGTGCGCGGCGTTCGTGGATTGTGTTCTAGACGGAAAACCAAATCCCAGCACGCCCGAGTTATCCACTCACGTCGTTTCGGTTTTAGAAAAGATTTCGATTTCGATGTTGAACGAGGGAAAAGCGATCACCAAGATCAGTGAAACTGATCTTTCCTCAAACGAAGCTCGCGAAACACGTCCTCGTCCGAGGCCTTCTGAAGGCCCAAGCTCTCCCGAATCTCTGGACTCTGTGGTCTAAGAAACGGATTTGTCTTTAACTCTTCCTCCATAGTCGAAGGCACTGTTGGAATTCCTTTTTCGGTATCCGCTAACACTTTCTCTGTTCGCTTTATTAATTCTTGGTTCTTTGGCTCAAATGCCAAACAAAATTTCGTCTGAAGTGCTGTGTACTCGTGACCGCAATAGACTTTGGTTTCGGGGGGAAGCTCCCGCAAGCGTGCTAACGATTTCCACATCTGTTCGGGAGTTCCTTCAAAGAGGCGCCCGCAGCCCAAAGTGAAAAGCGTGTCACCGCAGAAAAGAGACCGATTTTTTTCAAAGTAAAAAGCAATATGGCCGGTCGTGTGGCCGGGGATTTCAAAGACTTTAGCTTCTAGAGATCCTATTTTCCAAATATCACCTTCAGAAATGGTGGAATCAATTCCTGGAATTCGCGCTTTGTCTCCCAAAAAGCCTGAGACTGTGGCGCCGGTCTTTTCTTTGAGTTCCAAATTCCCGCCCACATGATCCCAGTGGTGATGGGTATTTAAAATCTGTGTGAGACGCCATCCCTTTCGCTCTAGAACATCAAAAACTGGTTTTGATTCCGAAGGATCGATAACCGCAGTCTCCCCAGTCACTTCGTCGTGAATGAGATAAACATAGTTATCCTTCAGGGCTAAAAGCTGCTCGATCTGCATAAGTCCCTATTAACACAGTCCCTACGAGCTTCATAATCTCTGCACGATCCCTTAGTACAATGGTACTTACCTGAATTCGCTTTCTCTTGAGGTACGTATGCGTAAGAGCGTTCTAGTTTTGGTAATCTCCTTTATATTTTTACTGGCTAAGACATCGCTTGCGATTGATCCGCCCACAACTCCCGGCAACCCCTCGGGGCCATTGCCTGCGGATGTAGCGATTACGCTAGCCCATTGTATAGGCGCTAACCCGGCTAATCCGGTCGCAGCCGCCGCTCAATGCTTGTTGCTGCTAGGAATTCTGAATCGCGATCCCAGCACGGTGGCGCTACAGTTGGGGTATCCCACTGCGCCAGTTGCCGCACCGAGCGTTCCTGCTGTGGCGGTCCCTGCTGCCATCATCGGCGGGGCAGCGGCCGTAGGATTTGGGGCCGCTCTCAACCCCGAACCACCCCCGCCTTTTCGCCCTACCGGCGGGTAATTTCTAAAAGTTTACGGATTCCTAGATCAACGGTATTTTCTTAGGCGAATGAAGTCATCCCGACCTCCCTGGATAAAGCTGTTGAGCCAATGGTATTTGCGCCAAGCCCGACCTTTGCCTTGGCGTCTCAATCACGATCCCTATCAAATCTGGATCTCTGAAGTCATGTTGCAACAAACGCAAGTGACGACGGTACTGCCCTACTACGCCAACTTCATGGCCAAATTTCCCACGGTAAAGGGGCTAGCAAACGCCCAAGAGAGCGAGGTCTTAAGAGCCTGGTCAGGCCTAGGCTACTATTCGCGCGCTAGGAACTTGCATCGGGGCGCAAAATTCCTAGTAGAAAAATATAATGGTGTCTTTCCCAAAGAACGGGAAGCGATGCTTGAAGTTCCAGGCGTTGGCCCCTATACGGCGGGAGCCGTGCTGAGCATCGCCTACGATCTTCCCGAGGCGCTCGTTGATGGAAATGTGCAAAGAGTTTTTGCTCGCCTTTTTGGCATTCGAGAATCTTTACAAATGAGCGCTACCCAAAAGAGATTTTGGAAAGAAGCGCAAAGTGCTGTCGCGGTTTGTGATTCCCCTA
>JBBQIT010000526.1:0-3160 GCA_038325205.1 Bdellovibrionota bacterium | reverse complement strand
GGCAACACACTCGCCCTGGCGAACGTCAAAGGTCACATCACTCAACGCAAAGATGCCGTCGAACTGCTTTTTTACATGCGAAATGCTAAGCAACGGGCCCATCTATCACCTACCCCCAAACTAGGTTTTTATGTCCCCGTTTTTTTGCCGTAGATGGCATCCGCTGGATGGAAGCCAGAGTCTACAATCTCTTTTTGAATGTTGTCTTTAGTAATTGAAGTTACGGGAGTGTTCACAACAAGAACGTCTTTAAGACCATTGTTGATCTTGGTATCAGACGCCGGGACTTCTTTTTTGGCGATCTTGATGGCAGAGGCGACTGCGGCTTCTGCAAGAGGCTTGATACCTTTTAAAACCGTCATCGATAATTTGCCGTCGAGAATGTTCTTAATCGCCGTCAAATCAGCATCGGCTCCCGCCACAAAGACTTTGCCCGAAAGTTTTTGCTCGTCCAAAGCTTTTGTCGCACCCAGCGCCATGCCGTCGTTATTAGCAAGAATGGCTTGAATGTTGTTGTGGTTCTTCGTGAGAGCGTTCTCAACTGTGGAGAGCGCTTTTTCTGTCGACCATCCTGGATGATTCTGTTTTACGACGACTTTAATTGCCGGATGCTTTTCAAGCACCGACATATAGCCGCGCGTGATTTCATCCGCTACGGAGTGGCCGGCTTCGCCCATCAAAATGATGTAGTTGCCTTTTTCTTTGGTGGCAGCCACAGCAGCTTCTGCTTGAAGCACTCCCACTTTAAAACTGTCTTGCGTTACGTAGAGATCGATGTCGGCATTTTTAATAATGCGATCGTAAGCAATGACGGGAACATTGTCTTTTTTCGCCATCGCAACGATAGAACTTGCGGCCTCGCCGTTGACCGGCTGAATCACAAGCACATCAATTTTCTTAGAAAGGAGCGTCTCTACTTTGGAAGTTTGTACTTCGACTTTGTCGTCGCAAGCAGCAAACTCAACTTCAGCTCCAGCGGCTTTCGCGGCTTCTTCAAAATAGTTGCGGTCTTTGACATAGCGCTCTTCATTCATGGTCGCTAAAACAAACCCGATCTTAACTTTCTTAGCTTCGACCGTCGGAGTAGTTTCGCTCTTACGGGTGCAGGCTCCCATCGAGAGATAAACGCCAAGCGCCATCACGAACGGGAACACCATTCGGCGTGATACGTTCTTCATTACCTTCATGTCATTCATAACTGGGATACCTCCAATGTGTGTTACCAACCCCTGCGGCTAAACCCAGGAATTAAATGGAAATACGCCTCATAAGTCAACTGCATCAGACAGAAGGACAGTAAGAATAACGCGAGGCAGTATAGCCTTTGGGAACCGGATCGGATGCTCCCTATTCCCGACGTGCCGCGTTTGCACACCACCAAAGCTCCGATATACTGAATATGTGCGACTAAACAGCCATTTCACAAAAACCGTATTTCTTAAAATGTTGGTTCTGGGCACGACGGCGACTCTAGCCTTAAGCTCATGCGCCACCCTTTTTACCAATCACTCGCTTCAGAAAGAAAAGGCAAAGCTCTACCTACAAATGGCGGCCGATCAACTGCACGCTCGTGACTACAACAAAGCGATCGAGTCATGCCATGAAGCTTTGAAATACGATGCCGAATACGCTCCGGCGTATAACCATTTGGCTCTCATTTACATGGAGACCAAACGTTATCCGAAGAGTGAAGAATCCTTCCAAAAAGCTTTGGTTATCAGACCGAACTATCCAGAAGTTTCAAACAATTACGGTGTCTTAATGAATCGGATGGAGCGATACCAAGAGGCTATCCCCCTCTTCGAGAAAGCTTTGACCGACGACGCCTATCCGACGCCTGAGAATGCGCTGACCAATATGGCGTATTCCTATTACCGGTTAGGAAATCTTGCGAAGGCCAAGAGCTATAACCAAAAGGCCCTCGATATCCTCCCCCAATTTTGCCTAGCTAGTAAGAATATGGGCGATGTTTACGCGAAGGATAAAAATTATAAGAAAGCGGCGGATTACTTCGATCAAGCCGTGACCAACTGCCCTCTCTACGAAGAGAGTGAATATAAACTAGGGCTTGCCTTGATGCGTCTAGGCAAACGCAGTACCGCTCGCGCAAAGCTTGAGAAACTCATCCAGAAGCATAAGTCGGGTCCCTATGTGGAACGCTCGACCGAAGTTCTCAAATACCTCCACTAATTCGTAATCAAAAATACAAAATAAGCCGAAATAATCATAGGATCTGGGTTTTGACTAGACGACAACCCAAATCCTATCTACAACCTATCTCACGGGCAAAACGCCACGAAATAGGCAAAAATTTGTGGCATGGGAAAAAAGCCGATTGGCCTGGACTCCAATGGAAAATTTCAGCTCATATTTAAAAACGCAAAGAGAGAAAAAGGGAATTCGTTTGGAAGAGATCGCTTCCATCACGAAGATTCACCTTCATAGCCTAGAACTTTTGGAATCCGGACAATGGGACAAGCTTCCCCCGGAACCTTTCATTCGTGGATTCATTACCGCTTACGCCAAGTATGTTGGGTTAGATGCGAAAGAAGCGATCACTAAATATTTTGACGAAGTAAGACCGAGCCAATCTTCGGCGGCCATCATCACTGAATCCACCGGCGCCGGAAATCATACAGTGGATGGAGCGCCTCCGTCGGCCCCACGAAGTTTAAAAAATCAGCCAGCAAAACCGGCCCCCAAAGCCAATTTAGAAACTCCGACCCCAACAGAAGTCATGAAAAGTGGCAGATCCATCTCGACGTCCAAAGTCGCGATGGGAGTTGTCGGGCTTATCGTTTTCGTCGCTTTCCTCATCGTAATCCGAGTCGGAAAGCATTCCACGGAAACCCCTACGGCCAGTAACACAACGGTTGTCGAAGAGACGACGACCAAAGAGGCTCAAAATGTTTTGAATGCCCCGGCATTCCCCACGACAACGGCATCGAGTGTTCCAGCCGTCGCCGCGGCTGCCCCTACGATTGCAGCGAACGCTCCGGTAGAGACCGCCCCCACTCCTAAGCCAAGTCAGACGGCTTCCGCAGTGATTAGCGCTTCGACGGTTATGGCAACGGCTTCCGCTTCTCGTGAAGTTGCCGCTTCTCCGAGCACGACTCCTCCTCTGGTTCTCGCTCCTAAAGCGGACCCTGAGATGAAACAC
>JBBQIT010000525.1:0-3201 GCA_038325205.1 Bdellovibrionota bacterium | reverse complement strand
GATCGGTAGTTCAAAAACCTGGCAGCCTTCGGAATCTATGACCTCCGCAAGACTCGGATCTACCAGGGTCGCTTCGTTCTCAGCGGTGAAATGTGGACAGATCCTAACGTTACTGATTGGAGTTTTAATAGCCACGTAATTTGGTCCAAAGTTTTTCTGGCTCACGGTTTTATTAAGCGAAAACGATTGCCGTAACGTGGAATCTCTCAACAGATCAAACGCTCGTCGGAGGATACTTTTATAGGGTCCAGAATATTCAGAAGCCAAGTTCTCCCATGCTTCTTGCATCCCGTTCAGATGGTTGGTCTGCGAACGACACACGAGAGACGTAGCGATAGAAAAAGCGATTTGAGAATTTGAAAATGAGGAGTAGACCGCATCGAGGTAAGCTTTCATCGCTTGAAGTGCCAATTGAGAGGTGCGGCGTTTCGGCTTGTTGGGAAACCTTGGTAAGACAAAGGTTCCATTATTCCCAATGCCACGATAAAGCGTCAAATACCCGTCCATAAGGTCTGGTTGCGATGAAGGCGTAAAAAACAAGTAACTTCCGTTCTGGATTAAAACGTGGAGCGGTCGGTCGAAATATTTGAAGGCATAGACTCCGATCGGGGCGAAGAAACGCATGTCTTTGCGTTTCCCGTACAAGAGATGAATTCTCTCTATTTTCTTTCTGCGTGCACAGGCCCAAAACTCTTGAAGCGCCGATGGCATATCAGGGCGCTCATGGATCATAGAAGCTCCAAACCAGGCTTGTTCCTTAGGGTTCTCAAAAATATTTGGTATCAATTGATTGTATAAAAAAAGATTCTGAGACTTCGGAGGATTATCGGGCGAATAGGACAGTAGGCCTTTCGCTGCAAGCCAGGGAACAAGTTTTCCATTGGACGTAATGGTCGAGAAGCTAAGTCTTTTAGGCTGACTGATTTTTAGCAGGGAATCCATTCCAACCCTTTAAACTTTAAACGGGCGCAAATAGCGCGATCACTTCCTTTGCAATAGACTAGCCACGAAAAAAACGCTCTGATGGCTTGTTAGTACAGAGCTAAAGTTCGAGCTGTGCACCGAGAAGGGACATTTTTTGTCGCGGTATCAAAACGTTGGTCACTAATGTCTCCTTAAAGGTCGGGTCCGCGCGCAAGTTGCTTCTATCAGAAATTTTAAAGAAAAAGGGTTGGTCCAAGAGGCAATTCGCTATACGTCCGGGCATTGAGTTCCATACGGTATTTTGGGTGGGGTTATGATCCGAAACTTTCCTCGCTTGCAAGGTGGGCTAAGGTGCTTGGAGTTCGAGCAAAGAATCTTTTTGATGAATAGTCGGGAATCCAACTCTTATCTCTCACGTGATTCCCAGTTTTTGGAGCGCGAGATAGACGCAGGCTATTGAAATAGCGATCATTGAGATCCAAAACGAAACATAGAGAACCCAACATAAAAGGATCGTCGCCCGACCAACGTGTACTCGAAAAGCTTCTCGCCCCACGTTGTATTTCTTTCTGGCAAAGTTTTCGAAGAGGATTGCTTTGGCGTAATCGTAACAACGATTAAACATGTAATAGGGGTTTAAACCGTTCTTAGCCGGTTCCCAACGTTCTCCGGGTCTCGGTCCAAACAAGGGATTAAATTTTCCGTTAAGGAGCAGAGGCATAACAAGAAGGCCAAGGACTAGCAGTAGGATGGTCGCCACCGCTACCACTCTTATACCGAGGTACATACCCAAAAAGTAGAAATATTTTACCCAGGGATTCAAAAGGAAACCTCATCGTCTATTGTTCTATGGAAGTGGTTGTAATACATATTTTTCGAACGTGTCATATCCCAACTCACCCACTTTTTCCCCGGCCGCCTGTCCGCCCCAGATTCCGACACCGATAAGAATTACGCAACCCAAAACTCCATATACCTTTCCTATTTGTACCATGGTCTGGCACCCATATTTGGCTGCTACGCCCCCGGCGGCCAAACCCACAGTAATCTTACCCGTACTTTTAGCTGCCTGTTTCGAGGTGGCACGAGGGTCTCTGGTTTTAATTCCGACCCGAGCGACTTTCGCGGCTTCAAGAAGGATGTGCCATTCGCAATAGGGCTAGCGTCTGCCAACCAAGGCTTCAGAATTGACTCAGGCGGTTCAGGATATCTCAGTTTTGAGACTGCCTAATAGGCGTTGATTGAATGTGTACCTAAGGATGAGAAGTTTTCTCCGCATGCGGCAGCGGTTGCAGTCCATGGTGGTTCTCGATCGACTGCCGCGAAAAAGTAGTTGTGCCCGCGCCTCAACGGCGAGACGCAAATTACTTACAATGGACTGTTTTGGGCAGCAGAGGATGCACTAGCGTCACGTTGTCTCGGGCTCGTGCCGGACATAGGGTATAGGGGAATATGCTGCCGTCGGGGTCACACCCCTATGCAAGGGAGCGTATTGCACTCCGCCTTCTTTTTCCTGGCAGTCACGCTTAAGTTTATGCAAGTAAGCCTTCAACTAACTGGAGGCCTACTGTGAGAGGCGGTTGATATTTTCACTAATTGTCACACTCGCTACGTTAGAATGATTTCCAGTTACTCGACAACCTGGCCGCGAAAGAACACCCTACCGTCAACTTTTTTGGCAATCTGAACTCCAGAGTCTTGGAGTAGCTTATCGACTTCTCGAGCTCTGTCGAATTCAGGCTTCTCCCAGGGCTTTTGAGTTGATGGCTCTAATTTTATCCAGTCGTTTGCAACATCAATATCGAGTATCCCGTCTAACCGAAAGTTCCCGGGATATGGAAGGGCGTTGAGCCGAGATCCAAAATGTTGAACAAATATTTCATTTATCTTAGTTGAGGTGACACCAAAGAAATACAACCAGGCATAGGAAACCAAATCGTGCTTATTTCCACCACGATAAGAGAATAGTTCTATCTCCCGCCAGAATTCTTCCATTTCACGAATACTGAAGCCGTCAATACCTATGATTGGCATACATTCCCTTTACGGTTTTATTACGAAAGGATCTATCACTTTAAGTTTCTTTATTCCATCTACAGACGGAGTAATGAGGACTGCTTCGTAGTTCCACTGCGCGGGCGCAAGTTTTTTTCTAGTTGAAATCGTCGCATGACACTCACGCTGCTCGTTGTTGTTTCTGCTCGGCGGCCGACGCCTTCATCGCCACCCTGAGCTGTTCCATAAACTTGTACCCCTGCACCCTGTTGAGCCCTGGCT
>JBBQIT010000524.1:0-3210 GCA_038325205.1 Bdellovibrionota bacterium | reverse complement strand
CATTCCCAGTATTGAACTCAGCCCGAAAGAAGCAGAGAAAATAGCCGGCACTCAGCTTCCTCCTTCGTTTGCTGCACCCCCCACTCCTATTGCTGGGCTCGAGGACCTGGAGGCGAAAAAGCGGCTTGAGGAGCAGAACTTGGAGTACGGCGCCGAAATCTTCAATTCTATGTTTGAGCAATTAAGCGAAAGATTGAGCGGCACTCCCACGGAGGAGACGATAAGTACTCAGCTAAAACTTTTGACGACTGATAAGCGGCTTCGAGGGTTAGAGAAGTTAGCTGGCATTCAAGCTCCTCCGCTTCTGCGCTATTCGATCGATCAACAGACGAAAGTGATCGAAGCACGTCTTAAAGTGCTCGAGACGGCTTTAGAAGACTTGGAGACGCTCGACAAAGCGAAAGTGAAAGCGGCCGCGATGATAAGTAATGAAGAAGAGTCAAAGTGATGAAATTAAGCTTGCTCATCATCGTTCTGTTTAGTTTTGCCCTTCCAGGTTTTGCCGGCGAGGAAGTTTCCACGTGTGCCATTAAGCTCCAAGAGGAGCTCGTTTGGGATCAACGAACGGGTGGCGACATTCTCGAAAGGATTGAGGGCTTCACCGATGACGACCTCATCAATCGGTTCCAAGTGTTACATATTCTCCAAGTTCAACGCGGCGATGGTAGCCAGAATTCCTTAGAAAACCGCAGCACTTTCAATTTAGGTTGGCTTCGTAAAAAGAAATATTCGGGCGACTTAAAAGAATTGGTCGAGCATTTTGATCCGGAGAGCGCTAATCGAGCGAAAATCACACCGGCCGAGTGGGTCGACAAATGGGAGAAAGCGTTTGTTAAATATGGCGGAAAGTTAGCGGATGATTGGGTTCGGCCCTCGTCGGGGAGTAGAAGATCCGGCCGAGATCGGTTTCTCGAAGCGTTATTTGAACTCACTGGGCATGCTCAACAAAAGTTTGTAGGTCAAGGAACACAACCGGCGCAGTGGACCAATGATCCCGATAGCGCTGAGCCTGAGTTTAGAGCGGATCCGCTTCGCGATCCTAGAATCGCTAACCTCCCCCAATTTCAGCCAGGATATGACAGTACCTATCGTCGCCTCGAAGGAAGTCGAACGCCCGCTATCACTCATCCGCTACGCGGGCGCGTGATTCTAACCGAAGGCGATTTGGAAACGGCGATGATCTTAAGCGACTTGCCTTTGAAAAACTGGGCACCGTCGAGAGCGGAGTGGAACAAGCTTCGTCGCCGAGAAGATCAGCTAAAGGCCGTGGCACATGCCATCAAGAGCTACGGAGATGAGATGTCGCCCCTGGGCGTTCTGTTCCTGACTAGAGGAGAGTCGGACGAGACTCAATTGGGAATGGAATGGGCCGCGGGTGAAGACTTTTTTGCTTCGATCCCAAGCCGGCCTAATGAATTTTTTGTAGCGGTTCAAAGACGCGTGGGCGAAGACTTTGCTTTGAAACATGCGGGAACTGATAACTACGCTCAGGAAATATTGATTCAAGGGGCGATTACCTTTGAGCGTCTCTTGAAACGGGAATTCTCTTTTCAAATGGATACGCCTGGCGCTACGGATTACCTCAATCCGGACACTGCCCTCTGGACGGCAAGCGACTTTACCCTATTGGACTATCGTAAGGCTCTCAAGGCTAGGCGCCGTGCTTTGAAGATTCCCAAGTTGCCTTAAAAAATAAAGAGCCCGAGGTCTTTCGACCCCGGGCTCTTGTCGTTGATTAGTACTACTTCTTTGTCGAAGCTTCTTCCTGAGCTTTATTCAGATTTAGGTTTCTAGCAATCGCAATGGTCGTATAGATACCTTCATAATCAGGTCCACCGACGCGAGCTCTTTGAATGTTGCCAACGGGAAACTGTTCCAGCGGCGCATGACCAGGATGGAATGAGGCGCGTTCGCAGAACTCATTATCCATCAACTCTTTACCAGCGTCCTTTTTAGGAATGGTAAGAGTACCGATCTCTACATAGGGATTCGTATCCGAAGGCCATGCAGCTACGGAATCTTCTATCGACGGGAAGCCTGGCTTACTGACAATCACGTTGAGTTTGTAGCAGTTCTGTTTTTCACGAAGGGCATACTTAAGGACTTCCGAAATGAAGCTCTTGTTTTGCGAGAGATCGCCCAACGCTGCAGGGATCTTGTACGCTTCGGGATCTACCTTAGCGCAAGGTGCCCACTCGTACTTAACCGCTCTGTCGTTGCCGGCTTTATCCTTGCCAAATAGGGAAGGGACAAAGCTGCTATAAGTTTCCGTTAGCGGATTCTTGGTGTGAGCCCGACCTAGAGTAAGGATAACTTCTTTTTCTCGAGGGCGCGGGCGTTGTACTTTATTAGGATCCGGAATCGCGGTGGCGGAGCCCGTGTAATAGTACTTTTCCATTACCGCATTGGCGGCAATCTTCGCATTGGTTGGCAACTCCTTAGCCAATTTGGCGGCTTCATCCTTTTTACCATCAGCGAGTAATTTCTGAATCTCGGCTTTGCCGTCTTCAACCACTTTGCCCGCGGTCTGCCCGGCTATTCCCGAAGCAACAAAGAAGAAGGGATAGTCTGCTACCGTCTCGGCAAAGAACTCACGCGCACGGCTAATCGTTACGATGTCGAAGGTGCGGTAATAGTACCTAGGATCTGCCTTACCATCCTTCCGGACGGTAGCGTTCTTATCCACAAAGAACTGATTCTCGCCAAAGAGGGAGACCAATCGTTTTTGATCTTCGTCTTTGAGGAGGAGCTTGGCAGCGAAACCTTCCGCTCCGCCATCCCAATCGTTGGACTCGGCATCGCCTGATCCAGGAGAGGAACGTATCACTACGTCAAATTCGCGGCCTGGCGTGAAAAAGCCGACTTGCAGGTCTTCCGGTAAGTCTTGTCGAATTTTTAACTTTGCGCCATCAATGCAGCCATGGTTTTTCGCGTGAGCATCACGGTGTGTCTTCACCTTGTCTTTAATGCTCGCCGTGAGATCAATAATGGCTTTTCTTTCGTCTGCCGGAATCGTTTCTAACTTGGAATTAGTATAGGAAGCGCCCATCCCCAACAGAGGAGAAAAGGCGTGAGCGCTTCACGAACCCCACCTAGAATCCAAAAAAGTCATTTGCGATAGTGGGCCTCAAACGGAGGTTCCATGGATTACGTAGTTCGTACAGAGAGAGAAACGTTTTGGCGTGGGGAGCAAGATCTCTATCGAAAGAC
>JBBQIT010000523.1:0-3213 GCA_038325205.1 Bdellovibrionota bacterium | reverse complement strand
CCATGCCTACCAGAGCTCCGCAGGATCTGAAGCTTAATTTTCTAAAATGAGCGACACCTAGTCCAAGCGTCAGTAGCCACCACGGAGCTGACCATAACAGACCTGCTTGGTCGCCCCAAAAAGTATAGCCAGCGCGGTACCAAGTTATCGTCGCCAAAAGGGGAAAGAGTCTTCCGGCCGCTCCAAAGTATCCGTTGAAAAATACAATATAGGTAAGAGGGATCATCAGAAGACAGGTGATTGCCGCAAGCGACCTCAACACCAGCTTTTCTTTATCCCTAATGCTGTCCCACCGTGAGAAAGCCCCTCGGTCAATCGCCTCGCCCAACAACATGAGAACGATAAGCCCGTCATTCACTCTAGTAAGTGTGGCCATGCCCGTAAACAACAGCGTCATAAAGTAGCGACGCTCGAGCAAATAATACATCGTCGTCAAAGTGAGAAGTAATTCTGCGGCGTGCGCCATGCAAGTACGGGCGGTGGCGAAATAAAGAACCGGGATACTTAGCACGACAATCACTGTCCAGAGAACGGAGTGCAGATGTTTTGGGGCATGCTTCAACAAAATCCGATGGGCTACAAAAATAGAAGCCGCAAAACAAGCAAACGAGCTAAGGGCAATGGAGATAGGAATCCACGTATCTAGATTGGTGCGGGAAAGTGAGGCGATTAACATTGCCACGAAACCTCCTGGAACCCACATCAATGCGGTTCCAGGATAATACCAAGTGGCGTAGCAAGCCTCGTGCGGAACGTGGAGAAAATAATAGAGCCATTCTACATAGCAGGTGTCATCGTAAGGTCCGGTAACCGTAAACGCCATTCCGGCCCTAAAGAAGGTCAGAAACAGCGCTAGGCCCGTGAACAAGAGCTGAGCCCGAGTCTGTTTGAGATCAAACCACGATCGCATCATGCCAACTCCGGTTGATCTCTCGCGAAGCGTTCGGCGTCACTTTGGTAATCAGGCCAGTGGTTAGTGACTTCTGTCCCGCTTCAAGCACGGCGACGACATCACGCGCATGTTGGGGGCCAGTGCGGGGCACTCGACCATTTCGAATGCAGTCTAGGAAGTGGGCCGATTCATTCTTGAGCGGCTCCTTAAAATCAATTTTAGGAATCAAGACGTCGCCCGAACGATGAATGAGTTGGAACTTATTGAAATCATCGTAGGGCATATCACCATTGGCCGAAGGGATTTTATCGACGCCTTTATTGTGGATCGTAATCTTGTCATCGCTAACGTCGTCGTAAGTGACCATCTTGTTACTTCCCACGATGGTTAATTTTCTTACTTTGCCGGGGTCGAGCCAGCTCGTTTGGATATGAGCCATGACTCCGCTTGGCCAGGTTAACGTGGCAAAGACGACGTCTTCGATTCCCTTTTGAATGTAGTCCATCCCCGACGCCGAGACGGTAGCAGGGAGTTGCCCCCCCATAAGGTAAACCAAAATACTGATGTCGTGCGGGGCTAGGTTCCACCAGGCGTTGAGGTCAGATCGTACCCGTCCCAAGTTGAGGCGAGTGCTGTAAAAGTACATCACCTGCCCCAGATCTCCGCGATCCATTAACTCACGCAGATAGATGACAGCGTTGTTATATAAAAAAGTATGCCCCACCATTAGCGTACGTCGATGGGTTTGCGCGAGCGCGACCAAATCGTCGGCCTCTTTAAGATTGAGCGCCAAAGGTTTTTCCACGAAAACGTGTTTGCCGGCTTCCAACGCTTTTTTCACTAAATCGTAGTGAGTGGAGGCTGGGGTAGCAATCACTACGCCCTGCACCTCTTTATCCTGAAAGACTTTTTCAAAATCGTCTGTGGTTTTCGTCTTGGGAAAATTCTCATCGACATAGGCCCTTCGTTCCGCGCTAAGCTCGGCGAGCCATTTTACGTGGCAATTTTTTTGTCCGGTGAAGCTGCGAAGTAAGTTCGGGCCCCAGTAACCGCAACCGATTTGGGCCAATACCGAAGGCTTATCTTCCAGAGTTTTTGGCAGAGTTTTTGGCTGAGACTTAGGGGATTCCATTGTTCTTTCCGTGAATGGAGTTGGACGGCAAATTTTATCGGTAACTCATTCTCTTATCGGCTAACCACTGGGCTACCTTGAGAATTTTTAAGAAATGAAGGGGTTGAAGCGTTAGCGAGATCGCAGCGTTATTTTACTAAAAGGCGTAAGACATACCTACTTGAAGGGCCCTAGAGTTTTGAGAAAGATTCGCAAGCGGCACGGGTTTGGTGCCCTGCCCCGTGAAGTCCACTCCATAGCTTTCGAAAGCTAAACGAGCGAAGACGTCCATCTTTTCACTCATGTGGTAGATGCCTCGAATACTAAAATCCCAAGCCGCAGTGCCGCTGGACTGAGCGCCACTGGTGAGGCCAGACTCAGACATCGAAGAAATGAGAAGACCGTCCACATCAAACGAAACGCCATAATTTTTGGCGATTCCGAAGACGGCGCCGGCTCCAAAGAGAAGGCCCGAGAAAGTGGTACTCGTAAAGGCAAAAGGCTCAGGCGACGTATCGACGGAAATTCTGTGTTTGGAGTAACCACCACGTATGAAAACTCTAGGTCCGCCCGAAGATTGCGTTAAGCCGAACTGATAACCCGCCAAAAATCGCATGTCGTTGATGGTCGAGTTAAGGGAAGTGGAAACGGTGCTGGAAGGGGTGGAAGCCCCCTGGATCGTTGCCATCCCCAATCCCAACGAAATATCCAGAAAGGAATGGCTAGTTAACCAAATCAGCCCTCGAAGGCTACCGCCCGGATAGCTTTTGCTCTGACTGAGCCCCTGCCCCGACGACGTCCGAGTATCTAGGTTGGTTGCCGCAATTCCTAAATTGAGCTCGAGATCGCCATACTCACCGTGCCGACTTCTTAGTTCCAATTCAGAAAAGGCAGGATCGCGTTTTACATCCGGTTGATAGACCAAGATCTTATTGCCCGTCAAAACCTCAAGCGGTTTTTTCTCAACAAGGATTTGCCCGAAAGAAAGCGAGTCGCCGACTTCGGTGATCTTAATTAAGCCGGTCTCTCTCAAGTAGAGTTTTTCGCCCTGGATTTTGTCGGTCAATTTTTCAATGGTGTAAGTGGAGATCTCTTTGCCCACCACCATCTCGGGGGCTCCTCTATCGATAACGACTCGGTACCCATCTCTTTTTAGGACAGTCCCATCAAAAGGAATATGAGAGGTGAGATTTTCTAGAGCGATATCAAT
>JBBQIT010000522.1:0-3244 GCA_038325205.1 Bdellovibrionota bacterium | reverse complement strand
GTAGCGGGCTGTCACAGCACGCCTCACCGCAAGCACTCCGTGCCCCACAAAGTGGGAACCGCTTCCAAATCGGCTGTTCCGTGCTCCAAAAGAGGCCGCCGAGTAGTATCCCGTCTCGAACTCCAGAAACGTGTGATCGATGCCCTCAAGCGGTCGGACCAGAAGACCCTATTGCAATACGCAGAATGCGATTTCTTAGTGGGTCCCCCAGAGTCTGACGTGGGAGGAATCGCACCACCCGAAAAGATCATGAAAATTTTGATAAGCGCAACTCACTCGGTGACGTGGAAAGCCGAAGGACTAGATTACGTTTCCCAATACAATCTACCCAGCGAGGAAGCGCCCACTCATCACCAACTTATTTTTCGGCAAGATCCGGAGAACGACCACTGGTATTGGGGTGGCTATTCGTGTTCGGATCCTAAAGTGTTCGAACCCATGATGAAGTTTGCCGTCCCCCGCCCCAACGAGTCTATCGAAGAGTAAACTAGCGAAGGCTCGCTTCCAGATGTTTGAAGCAACCTTCCCATCCCCACTCGTGATCCGCTCGAGCTTCTTTCGTGGGAAAGAGTGAGTGAACGAGGACTAGCTCCGTCGAGGTTTCGTTATCTATAAAAGTTAGGTCCACTCGCGTTTCACCCATCGCCGGTTCGTCGGGCCAACGCCACGTAAAAGAAAGCGCCTGTGAAGGCTCTACGACGAGATAGGTGCCTTCTACCGTGAATAGCTCTCCCGTGGCAGATGACATTTCGATATGGTAGTGCCCGCCTACCCTAAGGTCCATGCGAACCAAACCAATCGTCCACCCCTCACGAGGAAAAAACCAAAGACGAATCGATTCCGGCTGAATCCAAGCATCAAACACTTCGGTCTGATGATAGGGAAAAGTTTTTCGCATAATTAGCGTTTGGTCGTCATTTACCATTCCCTTAGTTTCTTTCGGCTGTACGTCTAGATTCATATTTCCCCCTTGGGCCTAGTCGCCCGATTTTTCAAAAACTTTTCCAAGCCGTCCAGCTGGTGTTCCCAGAATTGACGATACCGCGCTATCCAATCTTCTACCCCTCGTAAGGGAGCGCCTTCAAATGCGCAGCGTCTAACTCTGCCCTCTTTAGAGAGCGAGACTAGACCGGCATTTTCTAACACCCCTAAGTGCTTCATCACTCCAGGTAATGAGATGTCTAGCAGTTCCGCCAATTCGGAAACGGTGCTTTCCGTTTGAGAAAGCTTCTGGAGCACTTTGCGACGATTGGTGTCGGAAAGCGCTCCGAATACTAAGTCCAGCTGTTCGTCTGAATACTTAACCATCTAGTTAAGTATTGAGCCGGAGATTAAAAATGACAAGAAAAATTAATTTTTTATATTCTGAACTGGAAGCCGAAGGTGAAGGAGAACGTGACGTTTTGGAATTTGTTGAGGCCGGAACTTCCCACCACGTCAAAAAGACCCGCGATGAGTCGCGTGGTCGCAAAAACGCCGAAGTCTTTGGAAAAAAGATATTCCAAACCGCCTCCCAAGTGGAAACCGACGTCGAACGAGCTTAGCCCAGCCCCTTTTTTGATCGCATAGGCCGGAGCCGGCCCACACAGGATATAAGGGTTTAGATGTCCTGAACCAAATTTCAAAATAAGTAGTAAGGGCAATTCAATGACGTCAAAGGCATAAAGGGTTTTCGCTCCACTGGCATCGGTAATATTGATTCCACCCTGGCGAAAGCCAAACTCAGGACGAAGAAAAAGGGCGTCGCTGAGGCCGTAATCGTAAAAGATATAACCTTGAATTCCCATGCGCGACGACTGCACACTTCCTGTTGGGGGAACTGCAGAAGAATTGGAAAGTACCGGGCCCACTTGGAGGCCTATCCAATTGCTATTGTAGGCCATGCCCTGCGAAGCCAGCATGAGGAGGCTTAGTATCAAAGACAGGCGAAAGCGCTTCATTGGTTTCCCTTCCCAATATTTCGGGTGTTCTTTGATTTTCGAAGCTAAGCGGGACAGAGTCAAAGAAGAAAGAGCTTATTAACGAACGCGGCGCGTAACTCTTTAGTTTAGGGGATCTTGCGGTACAAGCTCTGAAAGATTCGAAAGAGGGATCTTTGCCATTCTTATTTCACTAGGCAAAAAGAGGCCCATACCCCAACTGACGTCGCGCTCAATGTCGTTCGTGTAATAGCAAATGTATAAATGGTCGTTGTGAATGACGACCCCCGGATATCCGGTATCGCCGCTACTTGGAAGATCACTTAAATGGGTAAGGCCCTCGGCATCCACTTTGTAGAGTGAAGTCCTTTTTCGGCCGACAATGCTTCCCGTTTTATTCATGAAGGTATTGGAGTCGGGATGATGGCGCCCCAAAGCATAGATAGTTCCTTCATGGGAAAATAGATTCGGGCCATCGAGACGGGTCACCAAACTCTTTACATAGGTCCACTTCGTGTAGGGCTTCTCGGAAATGGCGATCAAAGTACAGGCCTCTTTGTGCCCGAAAAGATTTCCGCTCATTTCAAGTCGGGCAGTAGCGAGCAAACTTCCGTCGGGAAGAAATTCAATATCGGTTTCGTCGTTGTGATCCCCTTCATAGATCAGGGAGACCTCTTCCCACTTTTCGCCGTCAGTCGAAGTCAGTAGAAGCGACTTTCCATGTTTATTCCAATAGGCCGGCATATACCATCGCTTGCCGTCCAAAGTTTTAGCCCGCCAGAAGAGCCAACCTTTGGGTTCTGCGAGTTTCAAAGGCGACCAGTGCACGCCGTCTTCCGACGAGGTGTAGGAGGTTCCGCCAGGCTCGGCAACCACTCCGTCATTTCGCAATACATAGAGGAATAGGCGACCGTGAAAGATTCCAAATTTAGGATCGCGGATATCTCCGCTGGGCATTTTAAATTCCGCCACTTTTTCCCAAGTGCGAGCGTCCGAGGAGCGCCAAACGACGATACGACTATCGGTACTGGCGATGTGCCAAGGAGAGCTGGAATGCACGAGGTAGAAGGCATCGTTCCAACGAATAAGGTCGGTGGTGAGGTTGTGTTTGCCGTCTGCAATCGCAGACCAATGCTCGAGCTTTAATTTAGGGTGAACGGATGCGGCGTTCTTCTTTCCGCTAATCTTGTGAATGCCTCGGGTAAGACCTGTGACCAAGGGGGCCATCATTCCAGACCACTTCATTCTTCCAGCGTCGGAAGGCATGGATAAGATATTCGCATTGGCTGATTTGTTCACTGGATTATTCATTAGATTATCTAGGG
>JBBQIT010000521.1:0-3260 GCA_038325205.1 Bdellovibrionota bacterium | reverse complement strand
TTAAGAGCATCGAGTTCTCTTTTGGGATCGACTTCGCCTTGAACGATCCGCGAAAACTCTTCGGGCCGACCCGTGTAGGAAGTTTTTGTGGAAGTTCCTTCGTAGAGCGCGCCTAAAAGGGCGGGGCATCCCAGCTTTGCGTCAAGAGTTTGGGAAAAGCCCACCCCACCAATGCCCAAGGTAGCCATCATCAAGAACGAAAGAGCCTTTTTCATGTGAATCCTTAGATAAGTTCCGGTAGTTTTAAGCGCTGCGCCGTAATTTGACTTGGAGCGCAAGAGTGTTGGAGAACACTAGAGATCTAGAATATCAGGTGATGAGGGAAATGATGAATAATCCTAAGACTGTCGTAGCCTCTTTTTTTGAAAATATCTCGCAAGGGAAGATGGACGAAGCTTTTACCTTGGTGGCTGATGACGTGAAGTGGTGGGTTCCTGAGGAGTTACCCTTTTCCGGAACGAAAAATAAGCAAGAGTACTTTGCGATTGTGAATCGCATTCAACAGGGTTTTCCCACAGGTTTTAAATTGGTCTTAAAGGACGCTACGATCGAAGGAAATAAAGTCGCCGCTGAAGTCGAATCGGAAGGAACGCATAAAAATGGAAAACAGTACTGCAATAAGTACCACTTCTTAATTGTGGTAGAGAACGGGAAGTTCATATCGGTGAAAGAATATATGAACACGCTTCATCTGGCGAAACTTCTGGCTTAGTTTATTTCACATCGTCGATCGAAACACCGGCAGTAGCGAAGTTTCTTTCGGTGATGCGATCCGAATCGGTAATTTCGATAACTCTTACCCCGGTCACTCTGACCCCGCGGAGCCATTGTGGAGGATGAGGGCGAAGGCCTGTGAGGGTAAGGTCGTAGAGCTGGTGGGGAATCCCTTCGAGTTTTGCATCGACGAGGAGAAAAGGCGCGACAAAGGGTTGGTCCGTCGATTTATCTGTTAACGTTTTTACTTTCGAAAGTCGGATCATTTTTTCGATCAAACCGGAACTTTTTTCACCTGGCGCGGCTACTTCGTTTGACGTCACAAAGGTTTGATCGGTTTCACTAGGAACAATCTCCGGCCCGATTAAACCGAAGGGAAGTTGGGTAAAGAGATGCTGGTCCTCGCGCCCAAACAACCAACTGGTCGCCCCTGCCACGGCAAGTCCTGAGACCCCGCCGATGAGAGGGTTGCCTGCTGCCTGCGCCACCGCGACTCCACAAATCGCTCCGAGTACGCCGCTAACTTTGACTGTACCTGGGTTAAAGGTCCTTTCAGGACGGAGATAGAGAGATACCGTCTGAATCTCGGTCTTGTAGGGCAGATTGGTGATCCGAAGTCGAGCCATGTGCATGTTTTTTGGCCATCCAAAGCTGTTCACGGAAGCAAAGAGTAGCAGAAGAACAAACAGCGCCTGAATTCTTGAAGACTTTACTTTCAATTGGCCCCCCCGGGCTTTTAACGTTTGGACCGGGGTAACATAGGAAATAGTGGCTTGCAACGCATAGCGTCTAATGGTGTGTCGCGCTTCTGGGCCGAGTCTCTGCAAGCGACACGTTCCTCACAGCCTATTTTTGACCCTGCGGGAGTCATTAACGAAGCTGCGCGAAGGCACCACTTACAATTCCCCGGCCCAGAAGGGACTCTAATAGTATCTAACTAACTGGTCTCAGCCGGAGAGCCCATAGGGAAAAGGCTTTCGAGGGATTTGGCGTTCGCAAGAGAGTGAACTTAGGCGCGAGTTGCTTGCTTTAGTTCCTGGAGAAGAAGTGCCATTCCTCGTCTGATTTCCGGAACGGTTTGGTTCGCAAACCCAAGGCGAAGGTGGGTCCCTTTCCCCCCGTTGAGCCGATACGAGTCCTCCGAGGAAACAAATACGCCTATTCGCTTCATTATGTCAGCAAGAGACCTCGAATCGACATTGCAGGGCAACCAAATCGCCATTCCCCCGTCAGGAACAACCAAAGGAAGGGAGAGCCCCGCTTCAGCGACACAGGCTACGATCGCGTTGCGTCTCTCCTCGTAAGTTCGCCGCATCTTTCGTAAGTGTCTTTCGAATCCGCCGTCCTTCATCCAACGAGCTACGGCATCTTGGAGGAGCGAATCGTTTTGGCGGCTTGAGATCCGTTTGTATTTTACGAGTGCTTCGAAGAGGCGATCTGAAACGGCCATGAAACCTATACGCGCCGAGGGGAAGAGGACTTTGGAAAAAGTGGAAACATAAAGCACACGGTCGTCAGGATCATCTGACGCAAGGGGTGCTAACGGTTGGCTGCGGTAATGAAACTCATGATCGTAATCGTCTTCCAGAATAAGACAGTCGTACGTGCGAGCGATTTCATATAGCCGCATTCTACGATCGACTGGCATCGTGACGGTAGTCGGATATTGATGCAGAGGAGTCGTGTAGAGAAGCTTAACCTTCTTCTTACGGCAGGCCTCATCGAAAGATTCCGGGATTAATCCTTTATCATCAATTTCAATCGGAACCAATTTTGCCCCCGCAGATTTAATGGCCTCCCACGCTGGTGGATATCCTAAAACTTCCACCGCCACATTGGCGCCGTCTTTCACCAGAACCTGAGAAAGAAGAAAAAGTGCTTCCTGCGATCCATGAGTCACAATCACTTTTTTTCCGGTAATCCCTCGCACTCGTCGCAAGTATTCCTGGAGTTGAAGGATGAGGGCGGGGTGACCCTCGGGATCCGAGTAGGAAAGTAGAGGCAAAGGAGCTCTTTTAAGCCCCGCATTAAGATGCTGTCTAAATTCATCCACTGGAAAAAGACGCAGATCGGGGAGCCCACTTTGGAAACTGCTCTTGAAGGCTCCTGGCTGAGGAGCGGTCGCCGAAGAGCCTGCCGTGCGGGCCAAAGTGAACTTCGCCTTTTGGACACCTTCCTTTTTGGTATTAGCCAACGCGGGCTTAAAAAAAACCGACGGAATCTCTTGGGAGATTTGGTAACCGCGTCGGGGCTTGCCTTCAATCCAACCCTCCGAAATCAGCTCGTGAAGCGCATTCATCACAGTGTGTCGATGAAATCCCAGTTGCTGTGAAAGTTGTCTGAGGGACGGAAGCTCGTCTCCAGGTCGAAGTTTACCCAGTTTAATCTTCTTGCGAATGGCATCTGCAACGTGAGCGCTTCACGAACCCCACCTTCCATTTTCGGCACACTTCGGCGTAGTACAGCGAGGCTTAACAAGGACGTGCGCCGTGCAATGGTTTCGGCTTCGGCAACGTGTGGACGATTCCGATCGGGTCAATAGACTT
>JBBQIT010000520.1:0-3261 GCA_038325205.1 Bdellovibrionota bacterium | reverse complement strand
AGCCAGGGCTCAACAGGGTGCAGGGGTACAAGTTTATGGAACAGCTCAGGGTGGCGATGAAGGCGTCGGCCGCCGAGCAGAAACAACAACGAGCAGCGTGAGTGTCATGCGACGATTTCAACTAGAAAAAAACTTGCGCCCCTAGTCGCTACCAAAATGAGTTTTATTTTTCATGACGCTTTTGGCGGAAAGATTGGTCTTACTACCGATAACATTCAGCAGATTGTTGATATCGCTGCCGGTGTGGAGTGGCATATCGAAAACAATTTCACCCTAGTCTTCACGACTCCGAAGTACATCGGATACCATTTAGCTCAATTGACCGAGGCAGATAACGGATTGATTCGAATGGTCTCTCACTCTACGAAAGACAATGCGTTTGTCTGGGTAGATCTCAATGCTCCCGCAGGGCTTGATGACTATGAACTAGTCCTTAGCCGGTCGCTTAGCATGCCCTAGGTTCCGACGCCGAGTTGGCAACCTCAGTCCTTTAGAAAACGCCGACTTTTGTCACCGTTGACGGCGCTCTAGATAGGTTTCTCAACACTCTAGCCTTGAAATGATGCGTATTTTTGCTGGGTACAGCTTTTGCTCAATGAGTCGACGGGCGGACTGAACTGTCATGGATTTGCCTCCAGGCCCGAGGCTAAGAAGGATTGAGCGTCATGAAGAAAGTAATCGGATTGTGGTTGATGGTGTTCCTATTAGCATGCACGAGCTTTGCTGGTTCTGCGGAAGCCAAAGACCAATCGAGCGCCTCGCATACGATTACTCGTGAAATCGCTCGTCACCGCAGACATCACCACCGTCGGCACCACAGACGACATCACCGTCGTCACCATCGCCGCCATTACGGTTGGTAGTAGTGACAGCCTACGCCAGGCTTAGTTCCCGGTATTGTCACTTTTTCTAGTTTCCTTCACCTAATCTCAATAAGTTAGTTCATCTTCGCACTGGCACACCGCTTGTATACTTCTCCTTCGGTTGGCAGGCCGGGGAGGGCTAATGTTCGTGAAATATATTAAAATTTTAAGTCTACTTTTGTTACTCGCGGGAATTTCTGTGGGAACGGCTTCGTGCAGTTCCAAAGAAAAGCAGAACGACGAACCTCTCATTTCCTCCGCTGAAGGGCCTCGCAAAGTGATGCCTATCAATAAAGACGACGAAGGCGTCGAACACGTCGATCTCAAACAAGCTTTTTTTGATTATGACAAAGCCGTTTTACGTGCCGAAGGAAAAGCAGCCCTTCGTTATGATGCTGAATGGTTAAAGAAACACCCTGACGCGATTTTTCAAATTGAAGGCCATTGCGATGAACGCGGAACTCCCGATTACAACATGAAGTTGGGCGAAAAACGTGCTGCAGCGGCGAGACGTTATTTAATCGCGCTTGGTGTGCCAGCTTCGCGATTAACGATGGTAAGCTACGGCGCCGATCCGGGAACGACTCCAAACGTAATGGCTAAAAATCGCCGCGCGGGATTTGTCGTAGTCTATTCTAAGTAGGTCTTTTCGATCTCAGTCTGAAAAGTTCCTTCAACAAGGACTTCGGAAAGTTCACGGTGCTTGCTCTTAACGAAAGGGTGCTCCGCGACTTTTCCGGTAGGATCACAAACTAAAGCTTTCACTAATCCTTTAAAGTCGCGCGCTCTGCCAATGACTCTTGGCAATCCGTCTTTCGTTTCTTCTTTCGGCTTTTGCATCGCAAAGAAGGAGACGGGCAGAGATCTAAGATCAATCTTCAACTTTTTATTAAACTCAGCCCAAAAAGCACTGTGAAAGACCTCTTGAGGCGGTTTGGCGAAGAAATGACACCAATGGCGTTCGTTCTCTTTGGTAGTCATTCCACATTTTAGCTGGTGAGGGCAGGGAGCGATCACGGAAAACTGGCTTTTCAACTCTTCTCGAATTTCGATGAGCTGACGACTGAGCTCAGGAGTGCCGGGTTCGGCCCAAAGAATAAATTCCGCGTGGTGAGCTAGCTTCACTAACTCTTTCGTAGCCTTTGCCGAAAGCTCGCCCAGGACATGGCTCACTAAGAGTCCAAATTTTTCGGTCGGGAGATGTTCTTTGGTATGAGTAGCAATTTTAAGGTTCGGGAAGCCTTTTTGAATTTTCCCTTGAGCAAAATCGAGAGCGAGTCTTGATCGATCGAGGAGGTGGACTTCAGAGATGTCCCCACCAAATCCATTTAAGAACTGCCGGGTTGCGATTCCCGTGCCCGCCCCCCAGTCCAGAATGACAGGAGGGACATTGATCTGTCTTCTTAGCATCTCATCGACGATTGAGTCCCACTTCCAGGCTATTCGAGCGCCGAAGGTGGCATCGTAAAGCTCAACGGCTTCGGTAGATTCCCAATAGTCCCGGCCATCCTTAGTATCGGATAGAAACCGCGCGCGTAGCTTTTCCGCTAGCGCCCAATTGATTGGAGTAAGCATTCGCCAGGGACACTACTTGATCTTAGAGCTTGTCGCAACGAAGAGCGAAAGTGCCTTTGGGACCGAAGGCGACTCCGCTAAAAAGCTGAGACGTTTCGGCGGCGAACATTCGTCCATGGAACGCATAGGTCGGCTGTTTCTCGGCCGTGGGAGGAATCTCACCGTTGATATCGACGCCGTAGACGGCGGCTTGTTTTTTTACCGGATCTACGAAGTTTTGGAACCCTAAACTGATTTTGGTCATCCCAGGCGCTCCGGAAAATTTCGACACTAGCTGGTAGCTTCCGTCCTGGGCCTCTTCGATTCTGGCGCCGGTCGTTTCCGAGAGAATGTCGTAGGTAATGGCAAGTTCAATGTGCTTGCCTTGAATCTGTTCCGTCGTCGAGGTTTTGGCTTGTCCATAAGTATCGATGCTAAGGACGCAACCGTGGGTGCTTAGCAATTTAAGCCCCGAAACGATGCTTAAGGCGTTTGAATAATAGTAAAACTGCTCTGGGTTTTTCTGCGCGTCTTCCATTCGTTTGATTAAATAGGATTGTCCTTTGGATAGACGGGCGTATTTTTCTTCAGGCTTTTGGGCAGCGAGAGCGGGATCCACCGCTTTAAGAGTTTCGGTTATCGCGGCATCGATAGCCTCGATCTGCTGCTCTTGAGTGGGAGGAACTTTTTCTTGAACTGCCTCTGCAAGTTTTTCTTGGGCGTTACCGACTAAGGCCGCCGTTAAGAACGCCACTACTACAAACCCAAAACGTGAAAATCCCTTGTTACCCATTTCTTTGCGCCCCCCAGCGACATTTGATTTTTTTGAACGAAAATAATGCGA
>JBBQIT010000519.1:0-3301 GCA_038325205.1 Bdellovibrionota bacterium | reverse complement strand
GCGGGCGAAGTGCACGCCATCATGGGGCCCAACGGCTCTGGCAAAAGCACGCTGGCGCATGTGTTAGCAGGACGAGAAAACTATCAAGTCACTTCGGGCGAAGTCCTTTTCGAAGGCAAAGACCTTTTGAAATTGGCGCCTGAAGAAAGGGCCCGCGAGGGCGTGTTTCTTGCTTTCCAATATCCGGTAGAGATAGCGGGCGTCGGAAATATGTATTTTCTGAAAGCCGCCATCAATTCGATTCGAAAGCACAATCACCAAGAAGAGTTAGACGCTGTTGATTTCCTAGCGATTGCTAAAGAGAAAATGAAGCTCGTGGAGATTGGCAAAGAATTGATGGATCGCGCGGTAAATTCCGGCTTCTCTGGCGGAGAAAAGAAACGCAACGAGATTTTCCAAATGGCGATGCTAGAGCCTAAACTTTGTATTTTGGATGAGACCGACTCTGGTTTAGATATCGACGCCTTAAAGACAGTGGCGGGTGGCGTGAATGCGCTGAGAAGTCCTAAAAGAGCTTTCGTCGTCATTACGCATTACCAAAGACTTTTGGATTACATCGTTCCTGATTTTGTTCATGTGCTCGGCCAAGGAAAGATTCTGAAATCCGGGGGCCGAGACTTGGCACTCGAATTAGAAGCCCGTGGTTACGACGAATATTTGGCTAAGGGCAAAGCTTCTCCCGCAGCTCAGGCCGGAGCTACGAAATGACAATGGTTTCTTCTCACAATAACTTTCCCATTCCTTCGCTCAGTGGAAGTGAAGCGCCGGCGTGTAGGGGGAAAAGGGAAGCTGCGTTAAAGCGCTTTCAAGTAGAAGGACTTCCGTCGACTCGTCTCGAGTCGTGGCGTTACACAAGCCTAAAGGCTATCTCGGGGCTTACCTTTCATACGCCTGACCCTAGATCGGCATTAACGGAGTCGCATTTTGTCGGGCATGCTCTTTTTGACGGGGGTGCCTCGTACCGAAGAGTGATTGTGAATGGGTTGCCCCTTGCGACTGAAGGAAGTTTGCCCGCAGGGCTTACGGTCACCCTTTTATCATCTGCTTTGGGAAATACTGAGGTCACCAGTCGCTTGGGAAGCCTTTTGGCCACCGACGATAGTAGTCTTTCGGCGCTTAACCTAGCGTCCTTCCAAGAGGGGCTTTTTATTCATGTGAGCAAAGGTGTTGTCGTCGACAAGCCTTTAGAGCTTCTCTTTGTTTCTGATCCTTGTTCCGGGGTTATTCCCATCGTCAGCTATTCTAGGCTACTCATTGTTCTTGAAGCAGGAAGCAAGCTTCAGATAGTAGAAAGCTCAAGCTCGGTCTCGGAGACTAGCTATTTCACGAATGGCGTAAGCGAAATATTTTTAGGTGAGAATAGCGTACTCGATCACGTGAAAGTACAGAGCGAAGCGGCGAAAGCTTTTCACTTATCTCAAACCAAGGTGAGCCAATCTCGCGACTCCCGGTTTGATTCGCATCTGTTCACTTTAGGTTCCGGTTTGTCTCGCAGCGAAATCTCTTCCACATTATTAGGAGAGGGTGCGGACTGCCGAATGAATGGCCTTTTTATCGGTAATGCCGATCGCCACTTAGATCATTTTACGGTCGTTGACCATGCGGTTCCTCACACCTCAAGTGAAGAGCTGTACAAAGGGATTTTGGACGATAAGTCGACTGGCGTCTTCCAAGGTAAAGTCGTGGTACGAAAAGATGCTCAAAAGACCGACGCGAAGCAGACGAACCGGAATCTACTGTTGTCCACGGACGCTCATGTTAACACCAAGCCTCAGTTAGAGATTTTGGCTAATGACGTGAAGTGTACTCACGGAGCCGCCATTGGCAGAATCGAAGCGGAAGCCCTTTTCTATCTCCGCTCTCGAGGCATCGACGTAGAAACCTCAAAACATATGCTGACCGTGGCATTTGCTTCCGAAATGGTAGGACGCTTGAATAACGAGTCGTTGCGACGAGCTCTTACGCAAAAGGTCGAGGCATCTCTCGAGCAATCCGCAGCCAGAAAGGGCCTTTCTTCATGATTAGCGCGAAGGGAATTTCAAAAGGGTCTTTAGAGGGTGAAGTCGCTCATATCCGAAGCGAGTTTCCCGTGCTTCAGCAAAAAGTTCATAACAAACCGCTTATCTATCTAGATAATGCAGCGACCAGTCAAAAGCCCCAAGTTGTGATCGATACGATTAGCCACTTTTATTCCGATGACAATTCCAACGTCCATCGAGGAGTTCATGCGCTCAGCGAACGAGCTACGCAGGCTTATGAAGAGTCTCGAATTAAGATTCAAAAGTTTATTAATGCCAAAGAGTCTCGCGAAATTATCTTCGTGAGAGGTACCACCGAAGCTATTAACCTAGTCGCGTTCTCTTATGGACGAACCCATGTAGGCAAGAACGATGAAGTGATCGTTTCCGCACTCGAACATCACTCCAATATCGTTCCCTGGCAGATGCTATGTCAGCAGACAGGAGCTAAGCTTCGAGTTATTCCGATGAACGACAAAGGCGAGCTTATCATGGACGAGTATAAGAAAATGCTTTCGTCCAAAACTAAGATCGTGGCCCTTGGACATGTCTCCAACGCTTTGGGAACCGTGAATCCGGTCAAAGAAATGATTACCTTGGCCCACAAACACGGCGCTAAAACTCTAATAGACGGCGCGCAAGCCGTGCCCCACATGAAAGTAGATGTCGTGGATCTTGACTGCGATTTCTATGCTTTCTCTAGCCATAAGATGTACGGCCCCACAGGCGTAGGAATTCTTTATGGCAAAGCGGAACTGCTCGAGAAGATGCCTCCTTATCAAGGGGGAGGTGACATGATTGCTTCGGTCACTTTTGAAAAGACCGTCTACAACACGCTTCCTTATAAGTTTGAAGCCGGAACTCCTGACATCGCGGGAGGTATTGGCCTGGGTGCTGCCGTTGATTATTTAGAGAAAATTGGTTTGGATCGGGTCGCGGCTTATGAAGCCGAGCTTTTGGAATATGCCACCTTGAAGGTGGGAGCCATCGACGGAGTTCGTTTGATTGGAACGGCAGCTGATAAGGCAGGGGCGTTGTCTTTTCTGATTGGCGACATTCATCCCCACGATGTTGGCTCTTTGCTTGACGAAGAGGGCATTGCTATTCGAACAGGGCACCACTGCGCACAGCCTGTGATGGATCGTCTCGAAATCCCTGCGACGTGCCGAGCCTCATTTGCTTTCTACAATACTAAAGAAGAGATCGACCGCTTGGTAGAGGGCATCCATCGCGTGAAGGGAGTCTTCGAAGGATGAGTCACAGTATCCGAGAACTCTATCAGG
>JBBQIT010000518.1:0-3314 GCA_038325205.1 Bdellovibrionota bacterium | reverse complement strand
CATCAGACTCCGGCAAGTCCAGCAGACTCAAACGCTCGTCAATTTTCTCGCGCAGCGCCCCTTCGTCAAAAGGAACGAGGTCGCCCCATTTTCCTTGGCCCAAAAGGTCTCCCATCCCGCCGACGTTAGTCGAGATTACCGGGACTTTGGCTATGACGGCCTCGATAATAGAGACCGAGGTCCCTTCATTGCGAGAGCTACAGACACAAAGGTCCAGATCAGAAAGATCCGGGACCGAAGGAACCCTCCATCCACAAAAATGGATGCGATCCGGCGATATCTTTGAAGCAATAGTTTCCAAAGACCCTCTTTCCGTGCCATCGCCCATTACCACTACGTGCAAATTAGGGCGGGACCTGAGTAGAGGGGCGATAGCATTTAAAAAGAGATCTACCGCTTTCACGGGAACTAACCTTCCGACAATTCCCACCACTTGGGCTTCGGGCGAAAGGCCGAGATGACCCCGTAAAGTAGGGTTTTGGCTACATTGCCTTTCGATAGCCGGGATATCAAAGCCCAACTCCACTACGGAAAGTTTTTCAGGGGCGACGATTCCAGCTTCGCGCAAATCGCTTGCCACCTTAGAGGATACTGCGATCACTCGAGTCGTAAGCAGCGCAAGACAACGCTCTACCAAGCAAATCACCCGGTTTGCATAGCCACGCCAATAGCCGGTTAACAGATGGCCATGATAGGTGTGGACGATATAGGGAACCCCAGTGAGCCAAGCGGCCACTCTCCCCAACACCCCCGCTTTGAACGTGTGGGTATGAACAATTTCAGGGCGCTCACGCCAAAAAATTCTCAAAAGCTCTACAAAGGTAAGACAGTCTTTCCTAAGAGAAATGGCCTGCTGAAAACTCGCAATCCGAAGTACTTCGGCCCCAGACTCTCTGGCCCAAGCCTCCATAGAGCCCTCCGAAGGGATAGGCGAGCCTATGATCAATGTGGTGTCGTAGCCGAATTTTTTAAGACCGACCGACAGATTCACGACGTGAACGGAGGGACCTCCAATATTCAGTCGTGAGAATAGCCGGCATATCTTCTTTCCAGACGGCATAGCATCCTTCTCCAGCGAAAATAGCTAAAAATAGAAAGGGCAAAGTACGATGTCGAAAGATGGTGCCCATATTACTGATGACAATGGACTGAGCAGCCACGAAAAACGCCACGAAAGTTAAAATCACCACCGTTTGAAAAGGCGCTCGTTGGTAGATTCGCTTTATCCCTACCAAAGTGGGATAGGTCAAAATATAAACGGCGATCGTTTCAACAAAGGAAACCGCCTGAACGGTATCGGCGATCTCCCAAGGAAACGGGCCAAAAAAGTAATGGCTAAGTGAGATCGGAACAAATTTAATAACGTCTACGATCGAGAGGAAAGACTGATCCAATGCATAAGAGCTTTTGGCAACATTATCTAACAATCTTAAATTCGCAAAGCTCTCCCGCATATTCTCAAGTTGATTCAAATTATCCTGAACAAATTGCGGGAACAGACTTTGAACTCCGAAGAGAGTTCCGATGACCAAAAGAAGTAGGCAAGGCACGAGCAGAACCGGGTGAAACTTTCGAAAGAAGAGGTAAAAAACGCAGGAGGCGACAATAGCACCTACGAAAAGGTTGTTAATGTACTCACGCAAACCTAGCACCAACCAAAAGCTAAAAGCTCCCGTACCGATACAAATGACTCGTTTTATAATATTCACGGCCTTGGGGCGGGAAACTACGACGAAGAAGGAATAGAAAAACCCGATGCACGCTAACAAATAGAGGGGATCTCGGATATTGGTGGCCGACCACATATTGAACGAGGGATAAGCTGCCAAAATAAAAGCAGCGATGCAGGCCGGGAACTGCTTGGGCTCCCCTTTCAATCCCTTCGACAAAAATTCAATTTGAATTCGGTACACCAAGAAAATCGCAAGCGTGCCGAACATGGCGTTAGTAAGGGTTGCGATTAGGGGCTCTTTCCCAAACATCTTGAACATAAAAGCCAGGTAGGCTTCGTATAGATTGAACTTCTCGACCGAGCCGTAAGTCAGCGAATGGAAAATATCCGACGAGATCCAGGTTTGTGACAGCAACCAAGATCGGTACTCATAACGCAAACTATCCACGACGAAAGCGTATTTGAGTCCCCCTTCTAGCCAAACGGCCAAAGCAGCTCGCACCAAGAAAGCTGCCATGATAATAATGCCGCTCCAAGTACGACGACCGAAAAAGAAGCAAAACGCGATAATCGCAAATGCAAAAACCAAAAAGATAAGCGTATAGTTTGTTAATTCCATTTATCCAACCCAGCGTCCGGCTGAAAGGACTGGTAAATCCCTGATAATTTCTCGGCGACAACACTGCTCGAAAACCGATCTTTTATCAGTTCTCTGGCACGACGTCCTAATTTATCAGCGAGGATCGAACCATCCTCTCGATCTCTAGCTAAAACTTCAAGCTGCTTCGCAAGATCTCGGAAGTCACCTTGGCGAAAGGTTAGCCCGTTCACTCCGGATTCGATAACTGAGAGATTCGGCGCGATGTCACTCACAACGCAGGGCAATCCGTAAGAGAGAGCCTCTAAGAGAGCGTTCGACATCCCTTCCGAGACTGAAGGAAGCACGAATACATCGGCAGATAGGTAAAACGGTGCCACACTCGTCTGATTGCCGTGGAAGTATACTGTCGTATCTTTCGCATTTGACTCAGCGAGAGATCTTAACTGGGAGGTTACGTCTCTGCCGCCATAGGTCCCCCCTACGAGGTGGACCTCACACGCGATCCCGTTTTGTCCCAAAAGACCAGCGGCACTGATCAGATCGTCCAGACACTTTTCACTGGAAAGACGCCCACAATAGAGAATCTGAAATTTGTCATGAAAGTCAGTTGGGATTCTTGCTATCTTCTGCTCTACTTGCGGCAACTCAACCCCATTGGGCACTTTTTCAATCTTATCTGTGGCAAATCCGAGCTGTAACATCTCGTTTTTCATCTCGTCAGAAAGCACAACGAGTTTGTCGATCGACTTAAAAGCTCTTTGTCGCAAACGGAAGAACGGCAATTTTCGCAATTCTCGAAGCTCACCTAAAACCCCGCTTGCAGTGACTTTCACTACTAAACTCTTAGCAAAGAGTTTCTTGCCGACAACGCCAATCAGGGTCGGAGAATACAATTGGTGAGCGTGCAAAACTGAGATTCGATGCCGGTGCAGATAGATTTGTCTTAGTCCAAATCCAATAAAGAGAAGACCGCGCAGTCTGTGCCCCAAAGAAGAATTCACCCCCCACTGTGGAAAAGGGTTGGGGGTCGTGAGGAACTCA
>JBBQIT010000517.1:0-3315 GCA_038325205.1 Bdellovibrionota bacterium | reverse complement strand
TGTCTTGGTCCTTTAACCTGAAGGAGGGCGTGAAATCGATTGAGCTCGTCTGCGGTTTGCGGACTCGGAAAAACGGGAACTGCCGTCACCGAGTAGTTGATCACAGTTTGGTCAACCAAGGAGGTTTCGACTTGTCTCTTTTCACAGCCTAATAAAAGGAGTCCTGCGGTGAAAAGGGTTAGCAAGGAAAACAAGCCCCTACCCATCGGGAAACGTAACAAGTTCGTAGTGAGTCTCATAATCGGGGGATATACCGAATCCCCCATTTTTAAACAATTAACATTTCTCGGTCTCGGGGGAGGCCCCAGCGAAATTTCAAAAATTTCAGGCCGTTACCTCCCGCTGACAAAGTGAGGTGGGAGAAGGCAGCCCCCCTAGAATTTCTGTTAGACGAGGCCAAAAGGGGCTATATTCTTACCTACGATTTCAAGTAGTACGGCTGGGATGGCCCTTGCTGATGATAGCCAAGCAGGTTATCAATAATGAACTTTTTACGACGGCGGTCTAGTGCCCTTTTTTGACTTAAAACGAAAACTTGCGAGCGAAATCGCGGATTATTTTAACTCTCCTGATATCAAAGCCGAAGCGTTGGCCGCTGATGCCGGCGTGCCGCCTCAGTTGGCTCTGGGCCATTTAGCGCTCCCCTGCTTTAAGTTATCGAAGGTCTTAAAACAGCCCTCGGATATGATCGCAAAATCGTTGACCGAGCACTTTTCAGGCAAGGGCATCACGGTGACTCCCACGGGCCCCTACGCCAACTTTAAGTGGGACGTTGGCTACCTCTACAGCACGACCCTCGAATCCATCTTTACTAAAAAAGCTCGGTACGGTTCTGACGATAGTGGAAAGAATAAGCACATTGTATTTGAGTATTGCTCTCCCAATGTTGCCAAGAAATTAGGCTTTCAGCATATCCGTTCCACCTTAATTGGAAATACGCTGGCCAATGTCTACGATTTTCTGGGCTATCAAACGGAGAGAATCAATTTCGTGGGGGACTGGGGCTCCCAATTTGCAAGACTTCTCGCCGCTTTTGAAACTTGGGGAAGACCCGAGCTTGTGGATACTACCCTTCCCGGATTTTCGGCTAAAGCTGCGATGGACCATCTTTTTGAAATCTACGTGAAATTTCACAAAGAGTGCGATGTCCATCCAGAATATCTGGAACAAGCTTCTAAATGTTTACAAAGGTTAGAAGAGCACGAAGCCAGGGCCACCGATCTTTGGAAGAAGATTCGAAAAATTAGTATCGCAGCGATGGACGAAACGCTTGAGCGCATGAACATTCGCTTTAACCATTTAGAAGGCGAAAGCACCTACATCCCAGAGATCCAAAAAACCTTAAAAGAGGTTAAGGAAAAAGCGGGAGCCAAACTTAGCGAAGGCGCTTGGATCGTAGAAGTCCCAGGCCTTACGACGCCAGCTTTAGTTCAGAAAAAAGACGGTACGACCCTCTATCTCACCCGAGATATTGCTGCCGCCGAAGATCGGGAGAAACGATTTCATCCCGACAAAATGTTTTATGTCGTAGCCGAGCAACAAAAACTTCATTTCCAACTTCTCTTCGGGACTTTGAAATTGATGGGTCATGAGTGGGCGGATAATTGCGAACACGTCTCTTTTGGAACGGTACTTTTCGGTACCGAGAAGATGTCGACCCGAGAAGGGCGAGTCATCTTTCTTGATGAACTTTTAGACGAAGCGAAAGCTTTGGCGCTAGAAGAGTGCACCAAAAAAAATCCGGACCTCCCGAATAAAGATGAAGTGGCCGACATGGTGGGCGTGGGCGCTATTATTTTTGGAAACTTGTCGTCTCACCGCAAATCAGACATCGAGTTTAAGTGGGAAACCGTCCTGGCACTTGATGGAGAAACAGGTCCTTACGTCCAGTACTCCTTAGTGCGTTGCCATAGCCTCCTCGAGAAAGCGAAAGCCAAAGGCGAGAAGTCTGGTGTCGTAAAAGACGTAAGCCAATATGCTTTCGCGCCCGAAGAAGAATCGCTTATCCTATCGCTCGCTAAACTGCGATCGACGCTGCACTTGGCGGTTAGAGACAACGAGCCTTATCATCTGACGTATTATCTTATCGATCTCGCTAAAGCGTTTAACCGCTTTTATTACAAGCTTCCTGTACTTCAAAGTAATGATCCCACTCAGCGCGAGCTAAGGTTGGGATTGGTCGAAGCCACACAAACGACCCTCACCAACGGCCTTGAGCTTTTGGGAATGCGAGCTCCGAAGGAAATGTGAAAATACTTGTCCTACGTTTTAGTAGCTTGGGCGACATTATCATGGCCACAGCGATGGTTCGCTGCTTGCGCCAAGCCCATCCGAGAGCCCAAATCGATATGGTCGTACGCGAAGACTATATCGATCTCATCCAAGACAATCCGCATCTGAACCAAAAGATTGGACTAAACCGAGTAGAAGGGTGGCGAGGCCTCTGGGAAATGGCGAAAACGCTCCGCACCGAAAACTACGACTACGTTTACGACGCTCACCGTAGTCTTCGCACCAGAATGCTGATGCCAGCTTTGATGGCAGACAACAATGCGTATTACAAAAAACACTATTTGCGACGTGCGCTTGCTTTAACTTTCAAGCTTCCGATCTTAGACAAAAAGCGCATGCTCGAAAGGTATATCGATCCGCTTAAGTCTTGGGGAGTTACCTACGACGGCAAAGGTCCCGAGATGTTTCTTTCGGAGGCGACCCGTACCCGAGCTCTCGGAAAATTTCCGCTTTCCCAGGACAAAGAATGGATAGGCGTCATCCCTTCGGCGCAATGGCCAGGCAAGCGATGGCCTCTTCCCTATTTTCGTTCGGTAATGGAAAAGATTATTTCAGACACGCCGTACTCTATCGTTGTTTTTGGCGGTCCCAGTGATGATTTTTGCCAACCGCTTTGCGCTGGTCTTCCCAAAGATCGCGTCGTAAATACTCAGGCATCTCTTAAGATTGGAGAATCGGCAGCACTTATCGAGCGCTGCCGTTTAGTGATTGCGAATGACACTGGATTAATGCACATCGCCGACGCGTTAAAGGTGCCTTCGGTTTTGATCTTAGGTCCCACTTCGGCGGAACTGGGGTGTCTGCCTTTTCACCCTGATGCCAAAGTATTGGAAGAGTCTTTGTGGTGTCGACCCTGTTCAAAGAACGGACAAGCCCCGTGCATTCGCGGTAAGCGTTATTGTCTGGAAAATATTTCGCCGGAGAGAGCTTTCGAAGCGACGCTGGAGCTTATGCCTGGGACCTCTGCATGAGGGGCGCCCTGTATCGCGCGGGTTACGGTTTGAGTCTTTTGGCCGCGGTTCC
>JBBQIT010000516.1:0-3323 GCA_038325205.1 Bdellovibrionota bacterium | reverse complement strand
GTGTCTGGATGAACGAAGACGGAAAAATCCTGAGAAAAGGCTTCCCGAAATTATTTACGAATTGGCAAACGAGCTACCTTTTGGAGTGGCCGGAGGTACGAAATGAATCGAGTTCATGTGATTTGTTTTTGGTTGATGCTCGTCATGGCATGCCATCCAGACAATGCCTACGCAGACTTTTGGGGCGGCGACATCCCGTTACTTACTGAGATCGTCGCTAATACTCTCCAACAACTGGAGCAGCTTAGATCTATTCTCGGAACCGAAAGCGATACCTTGGGACTTCTTAAAGACATCAACAGTGGGCTTCGGGATGCTTTGGCGCTGGCCAAGAGCCAGAGTTCAACCCTCTATCCCGGTGTATTGTCCGACATTCAAAGCGCCGGAGCAATGATGGATCTGGTCGAGCAGCTTTATGGCAAAGTCCCCCGAACCCCTGAGGCCTCGATGCAAAAAACCACGGACCAAAGTGTTGCCGAAGCCATCTACCTTCACAACGAAGCGTTCAAATATGCCGACAGCGTCGATCCCGAGGCAGAACGGATTAAGGACTACGCCAAGGACGTGAGTCCTCTCGGCGCCGGACGGTTAACCGCGCAATCCGTGGGTGTTGTGATCAACGTGCTCAACCAAGTCTTGCGTACCAATGCCGCCATTTTGAAAGTTCAAGGTGAACAGTTGGCCCTACAAAACCGAAGGGAAAAGCTGAGTTCCGAGCAGTTTAGCACCCAGTATCGGGAGCTGGGGGAAGCGTTCCAGTCTCTTAATGGTGGTTACAAGCTTCAATAATGTTAAATGGCTGAAACAATATGACTTTTATAACTCGGTCTATAACCGGACATTTAACAGATCATAATATACTATTATTATGTCCGGCTACGCGTTATGATGATTTTAGTGACCTCGGAGAGACCGGAGCTTGGGAAGAGTAGACGCATTCACAATAAGTGGGCTGTACTGCTGGTTCAACTCTTCGGACCACATGCCCCCTCATTTTCATGTTGAGAAACGGGGGGAATGGGAGATCCGGGTCTACTACTTGGAATGTACGGGGACACATTTGGAGTTTGAAATGAAGTATCCAAAAAGAGGAATCATTTTAGCGAGAGATAGAGACGCAATCATCGCTCAGGTTACGGCTCATCAAGCTGATTTGATGAAGGAGTGGACATCAAAAGTCTGTACGGGAGAGAGTCATGAGTAAACAGTCCCTCGCCATTGTTGCCTTAACCAAGGAATCGAAGGAATTGCTGAAGCTGCACCGGATGGATCACGTCCATCTCACGGCGAACCGAAAGCTTTTGAACCGAGAAACCAATATTTTTGTCTTCGCTGAAGCGAAGATGCTTCCCGAAGTCTCTGACTTCATCAAACAAGCCAACAGCGCCCATAATCTAAAAGCGTTATTTCTTCACGAGGACAAAGAGAACTGGAACTGGATCCCTCAGATGCTGGATCGAGCTAATCTTCGCACATTAAGAAACTTGATCGTTCACTCTGATTTTACGATCACGAGTCGAATTCTTAAGGCCTGGGTTGATGGCGCTCAGCAAGAACTCATTGCCTCAGCTCGGGTTATCGATGGCAGTTTGCTTATTCGCAATTGTGCGCTCCAAGAAATTGAAGTTCCAGCCAAGGATATTCCGGCTTTGAAAGCACTCACAGAGAGCCAACTTCAACATTTTACTGTTTCCGAATCGGGAAGCTATCTCCACTGGCCGAAAGCCGACATCCATCTCGATTTTGACACCTTTCGATACTACACGGACCCCGAATGGAAGAAGCGAACCGACAGGCTCGGTGTCACCCGAAATAAGAGATTTGGGGGGGCGGTGATGAGTCTTCGGTTGGACTCCCATTTGAAACAATCTGAAATCCCGGGACTCTCCGAAAGGCAATTAAGGCGGATTGAAAAAGAGGGCGAGAACGCCACCGATTCCGCTCTCAAAGCTTTGGCTCAGGCTCATAAGATGACCTACGCTCAGTATCTCGCCGAAGTCGCTAAGCGTCTCGGACGGAAAGCTGGGGAGGGGGCCTGATGAAAAAAAAGATCAAGGTCAGCTCTGTTTCCCACCGCAAGGGTCTTCTAAAGGATTTGCGCGATCCCGTTTTTGCGATCGCGTACCTTAACGCCTGCCTCACCCAGTATGGCGTAGCGGCCTTTCGTAAAGCGGTTAGAAATGTCGCCGAGGCTAGTGTCCTGAGTCAGTAATACCATGACAAATAAAGCGGCCCTGCATCTCGGCCTGCTTCGTTAAAAATGCTTGAAATACCAAGAGTATTCCGGCGCATTTTTGCCTCGCATCCCGAGCGCATGTCCATTTTATTTGCCACGTTATCACCGACTCAGGACACTAGTCGACCGCCGTCAAAGGTCACACAAACCCGCCGGTAACCCGTCCAACTATTTTCCCGCAGTTCATCGCCTCTCTCGTACCCCTACAATGCAATCCTCACACAGAGGAACTGTAGATGGATAACTTTGCACTTTTAGGCGATCTCGCCCTTAAAATGAACCAGGAGTTTCAGTCCCTGTACTATGTGCTCCTCCCGCTCTTCTTCGCCGTCGCTATAATTATCGATTGGTTCAAAGGACCGAACCAAGGCGGGAACTTTGTCGATACGCTGAAACGAGCGTTTGTCGCGACGTTACTCCTTGTCGGTTTCCACGAAATGACGGGGGCTATTCTTCTTATCGCGAATGGCCTTTCCGACAAGATTAGCGATATGAGCGGGCTCGATCAGCTGCTTCAAATGGCCGCGACGAAGGCCAAGAGCTACCCCATGTCGGCGACCTCGCTATTACTCGGCGCCAATGATCTCATCATCGCGACGCTCTCTTTCCTGTCGTATCTCGTGCTCTACGTACTTCGATATTTTATGGTCGCGGTCTACCACTTTAGCTGGGTCTTTCTGACGATTCTGGCACCTGTCTTGCTCCTTTTCCATCTATTTACCTCGCAGATTACGGTAAACCTCTTTCGAAGCATGATTGAGATCGCGTCCTGGCAGGTTGTCTGGTCGGTGTTGTCGGCAATTCTGTTGGCCCTCCCCTATGGCAATGCCTACGTCGCAGATGGTAATTATCTGACTGTCATCGTCATCAACTTCGTGGTCTCCATTTGCATGTTTGGAACCCCTCTTATCGTGCACGCCCTAGTAGGGAGTGGCTTCTCGGCGATGGCGGGAACCTTGGGACCGGTGGCGGCAAGCCTCATGGTAGCGGCCCCTAGCAAAACACTAACGTCAGTAAGCTTGGCTCGCGAAGTCCTCTCGGACACCCATTCGTTCGGCAGGTCACTAAATTCGAAGCTCGGATACGG
>JBBQIT010000515.1:0-3324 GCA_038325205.1 Bdellovibrionota bacterium | reverse complement strand
GGGGGCCTTGCCACCTCGAATCACTCGCAAGCTCTTCTTGACGAGCTCTCTTCGTTCTTCGTTAGACAAAGTAAAATATCTCCAGCTTTCCATGAAAGGCTCCTCATCGGGTTTAATTCTATAAGACAAAAATGCAATCAGGATGCCAGCGGATTTTGGGTGGTTTTACGATGAAGTGAAAGTGATTGGCGGTCTTGCTTGTTGCAACCCGCCACGACCGGGCGTGCGAAATGGCGCAATCGTTGGCGTCATTGTCACATGACGGCAGTAAGCGACAGGGGAGGCCGTCGAAAAGCCGGGGACCACTAACTCATTAGGTGAGGGAGGTTACTCTCTGCCTGGCGAACGCCTCGATCTGGTTTGGGCTCATTCGGGGGAGGCTGGCCGCACGCCTTAGGAGGGACGCTAGTAACTAGTGGATCTCTTTTTCAAGTTCGCCGATCACGATGTCTTCCCACTTATCAGCAATTTCTTGATTGGTCTCTTCATCGGCGACATCCCACTTTACGCCGGAATTAATTCGGGTCTTCAAATCGACGATGATCTTGTTAACGATCGTCTCAGCAACTTTGTATTTGTTCATGGTACGTCCTTTAAATACATTCTCTTTTTACGGTCACCAGCATAGCCGCGACCCCCAGCATTGGCCAATTAATTTAGCAGATTGCCCTACTTTTGCACGAACAAGAACGCTTTTTTTTGAAAAAACAGCCCTTTGGGCGAGCCTCTGACTTTCAAAACGGGACCTCGGTCGGTTTCTTACCCTGGCGACGGGAAAGGGGCCGGGCGATTGGCGGAAATAACCGAGTTTAGAATGGCTTCCCTCATTAAATCCGCGGCCGCCATCTGGAACTCTAGCTCCTGGTCCGCGTCGGGGAACGTAGGCTTTTGGCCCAGACTTACCGCGAAATTTACGTCCCCGTCGTAGTAGCTGTGAAAGGGGAAAATATGGGAAGCCATCCCCGTATGAACCATCATAGCGAGTCGTTTGAGTTGGTTTCGGTCCAAGATGACGTCCGTGATAAGGACGGACAGTGTGGTATTGGTCCCGGGCCTAGGGGCCACGCCGTTTCCCTTGGGGAATTCCGCGGCGTAAGGCCTGGCAAAGCTGACACCATCTTTACGGATATCTCCCAACGCATTTAGCGCCACCGCCGCGAACATTTTCCCCCAGGGATACTGTTTGAACGCCGCTCCTTGTCCGCCCCAATAGGGCTGGCCAATCTTATTAACCGTAGTCGACATTCCTGCCCCGGTTCTCCCCATCGCAAAGGTATTCGGGGAACGGAGTTCCATCAAAGATTGCCCGAACTCTCTCCCCGGATAAACCAGAGGGAGCTGGCCTGGCAGAACTCTTCCCCCGAAATCATAGACGACAGCTCCGGGAATGGTGGGAATGAAATCGAAAGAAGCCTCTTTTTGGATCTGCTCGAAGATAACGCCTCGAACTCCGTCTGTGACAGAAAGTCCCATGGTCGATCCGCCTGAAAAAACCAAACCGTTCACAATATTGGTGTAGCTGCCTTCGCTAAGTAAGGAAGTCTCGATGGTGGCGGCAGATCCGCCCCGAATGTCTACTGAGGCACGTGCCGTTTTTGGAAAATAAAAGAGCGTTGCCCCTGTCGAGTGTGAGGGATCGGCAAGGCTTGCGACTTCTAGTCCTGGCATATCAAACGAAAGCGGAACGATATGGGGCGGGAGGATAGGAACGCCAACGATCGCAGCGCAAGGCAAAGGCTTTACCGCAAACGCGAAGGACTGAACGAAAGTTAGGATTAGAAAAAAACGACCCAAAGGCTTCATAGATTGCCCGCCCAAGATTTCAATTGGCATGAAGCTAGCGTCGCTATGACTGGTTTGCAACTCTTAGGGGGTTAGGCGGGAAGCGAGACGTAACTCACGTTTAGGATTTCTAAATCGATTGCTCCCTTGGGTGATTGGAAAGTTATCGAGTCTCCAGCTTTTGACTTGAGTAGGGCGCGGCCCAAAGGCGATACCCAGCTAATTCGACCCCGCTTAATGTCGATCTCGTCCACACCCACGATGGCGTAAGTCTTTTCCGTACCATCCTCTTCGCGAACGACTACGGTCGCTCCAAAGTGGACTTTCTCATTTCCAGGATTCAAGGCAGGGTCGACGACTTCGGCTATCTCAAGTCGTTTGGTCAGGAAGCGAATGCGCCTGTCGATCTCGCGAAGTTTTCGCTTGTTGTAGATGTAGTCGGCGTTTTCCGAACGATCGCCCAGCGAAGCCGCCCAAGCGACGACTTCGGTGATATGGGGTCTCGTCTTAGTGACTAGTTCGTGAAGTTCATCTCTCAGCCTCTTTGCGCCCGCGGGAGTGATGTAATTCTTCCCACCAGGCAGAGCCGGAGTCGCCGGTTCTACGTCTGGCTCATCGTCTTGATTGTCGTCTTCACGGGTAAAGGCTTTACTCATCCAAATACCCGTAACAGTAGGATACTTTTTTGTCTATTCTTCCATATGGTCGCTAGGTTTACGGAACTTGCGGCTGAACAAGAAGAAGATCATGGCAGCTACGGCGCCACCAATAATCCACGTGATGTTTTGGGCAATAAAGCCGCCGATTTCAGGACTGGCTAGCTTGGAAGAAGCTCTGGCTTTTTGGTGACGAGCAACGACCTTATCACCTGGCAAGGGAGGAGGAGCTACGAAACCTTCTTCGTCCATCGCCAAGGGTTTGCGATCAAATTGGTCGGCTTGGGTATTTGCCGCAACCGTCGGAGCTGGGGCCGGGGCCACCGCCGTAGGAGAGGTAGGCACTTCCATCATCGCTACCTTTTCGGCAGCTTGTCCCAATTTCGTCGGATACAGTTTTAAGCTTTGGCCTTTGGAGATGCTGTCAGGAGAAGAGATACCGTTAACCGCGGCGATCTCTTTCCAGCTACCGGCATCGCCGTAGGTATTCATGGAAATCTTGGATAACCAATCACCGGATTGAACCGTATACGAATCCGGTGTGACTCCTTTTTCTTCATAGAAAGATTTCATGTCGCCATCTTCAGGACGGCTATTCGACACGAAAAGAATCATGCGGCCCGTGGTCCATCGACCCGAGTTCCACTTTTTCAAATCAGCAGAGTGTTGGCTGTTACCGTAAATGAGTTGGGAAACGGATTCGGTATTATCTCCATTACGAAGGAAGTAATAACGATTCATCGTTTGGCTACCTTGCCAGACCACTTCTTTAGGAATCTGAGGAGCCACCACCGATTTGTGTTCGGCAGCAGGCTTTACCACAGTCTTGGCCTGGGCTTTGTTTTCCATTGAAGCTTCAGGGGTCGCTTCAGAAGCGGCCGACTTA
>JBBQIT010000514.1:0-3354 GCA_038325205.1 Bdellovibrionota bacterium | reverse complement strand
CAGATCGTCATCTCTGGACCCGAGATTTTTCTGGCGAAGATGGGGACCAGCTTGGGAGAGACTATCAAGAATAAATTTCCCTTGGCACTCTTTGATTTTCAAGCGACTGAGGAAAGCGAATCGATTGAACAGATCGTACGAGGTGAGGCACAGCTTGCAATAGTATCTGCCGAAGTGATCGCGAAGGGAGGCGTTGTCTCAAAAGTTTTGCGTGAAGCGACGTTTCAAACATACGTAGGAGACGGACATCCTCTGCACCAATTGGCAAAATCCAAAAAGACAGTGCCCATAGAAGAGGTTTTAAAACACTCTTTCGTCAGCCCCGATAACCCATTATTGGGAAAGGTGGGGACCCGTCAATCGCTCGACGGATGGCGAGACGACAAGTTTCCCCGAAAGGTCGATTACTTGACGTCGAGCCTAAAAATTCTAGAAGAGATAGCGGTGGGGGGCAAAGCCATCGCCTATCTGCCGGACTATTTTGCTCGAGATTTACGTCTAGACGCATTAAAGATCTCCGGATGTCCCTACACCTGCACGCAACGGATTAAACTCGTCGCACGGAATCCAAAGGATACGAGCTGGCTCAATCAGGTTTTTTGAAGAATATTTCCTTCAGCAAAGTTTGTTTTTACAGAGTCACGGGGGAAACCCCAGCAAAAGGCGCGGACCCGACCTTCTGGTTACCCGCCACAGACACCTGCGCAGTAGGCCGGACGATATGCGTTTTGATACAAAACGAACAACTGCTTTCCGTTTTTGACTCAAAGTTGGTAAAGGCGGGCTGGGCGCTTGCCACCGACTGATCACCTAATATCGAGCACGCCGCCATCGCTACAAAGATTCCGACGAAAAGACCTAGTAGAGTTCTCTGCTTTTTCATTTGTTCTCCTTTTTCTGTTGCTAGGCAACACATCGAATTGTGCTTCTAAATAGGCTCACAAAAAAGAAGGAAGATCGAAACGATCGTTTCGTAAGAGGAAATACGCGTGATCCGTGCCGGCAGCGGATTACTGTGGACGCTTGAACGAGACTTTGATCAAAACCAAATCCACGGCTTGGCAACTAGCACCTAAGCTATTGATTTTAAATAACCTTTCTGATTGTGGCTTGACAGTATTTAAGATTTTCTTAAAATAAAAATCAGGAATGCCGAAATAATTTTTGTGCGGCAGCTTCAAATATTACTGAAAAGGAGGAGTAATATGAAAGCACGAATACCCCGAATCGAAGTTAAACAAATCCGAAAATCAAACCCGAAAATCCCACTCCCTTTCTTCGCTCAGTGGGGCTACTACGGTCTCATCTCCCTAGCGCTTCTCGTTAGCACCATTCAAAAAGCTAATGGAATAAATGGGTGGAAAACGCCTAAGGGGAATACCGAACAGGTATCGTTGGTAGAAACCTGCCAGATACCTCAGGCCAAAGATCCCGTTGAAAAATCGAGCTGTGGGCCCGAATCATCCTCGGCAAGAGGCGAAACACTTTTGGCGCCTCCTCAGCGAGGACAACTATCGTCAAATAATCCAAAACCAGATCTTCAATTGTCGAATTGGAACTGATGAGTCAACCGAACCTGTGAAAGGAGAAGGCCATGATTACGATCAAACAAAACTATACTGATAATAAAGTAACCACTATCCGCGCTTCTCACGGTGCGGACTCCTTGCGTTCCCATAAGCGGAGCGAAAAAAGTTCCGGAGGGAGAACTCGCCACTGCAACATCTGTCGACGGGCATTCACTCCGGAATTCAGATTCCAACTTTTCTGTGGCAAATGCCGCAAGCAAGATGATTCCTTTATCTTCAATGAATGGCTGCCTCAGATTCCACCGGAGTACGCGCTTAGTGTTGGGACTTAATCAAATCTAGTGAATTGGAGCCCCTAGGGAAGGGATCCCCCCCGTAAGCCTCCTAAGAATCGTCGATCTTTGGAGGCTTACGGAGGATCCTAATCGTTTGCTATTTGCTATCTACCGGGATCGTTACGATGATTCCAATCGTAGTAATCACGAAATGACATCCCTGTCGGAGGTCCAAACCGTGGATATTCATTTTGGTGTTTCAGCCAGAACACATAATCACTAACTCCTGAACCCCAGCTGAATCCGCCACCCACTCCCGTTGGCGGTCCAAAGTCATAAGTGCGGCCGGAGTCAGAGGAACTCGAAGAGTAAGTCGTAGGTTGAGATACACGAATGACTGGCCTGTCTTTTATCTGCCACGCATTGCCAGCGAAGACGTAGTCTTTTTTTCTGTCGGCATCGATATATTTATAAGTTGTTTCGGTAGACGGACTCCAACTCCATCCTTTGTTGATTACTGTTAGCTTAAGCATTTGGTTGGCTTCCGGACCTTTGTTTCCGAAATAGCTCTTCGCAACGGAAGTTCCCGGAGCGACTCGCCAAAGACGAGAGACGCCCTCTTCTTGAAGCATTACGACATAAGTAAAGTCGTGAAAGGTTTCATTGTAGGCCTCATGCAAAATTCCTGAGGATGGGGCAACATCAGCAATCGTCCATAGCGCGTCCTTCGTGGGATCCGTCGTGACTCGGGGGAGCACGGTGTAATTCCCATCTGCTTCGATACGCCATCCCATCTCGTTACCCCACGCTCCGTAGGCAAGGGTGACAACCCGTTCATTCAGCGTGGAATCAGCGGCCTCTTTCCATTCGGCACTTTTGCCATTTCCCACTAGATCGAATAGCGCTTCCTTTTCTTTACCCTCAAGACCAAATCGAAATCCTTTTAAGCGACAGCCTGGAACTAGCGGCCACCAGGGTAGCCGTGCCTCTGTGCTAAACTCATCGCGAGTGACCGGAGGTTTGATACCGAAGTACTCAAACGTCGCGATAAAAGAAACTCCGGGGACTTCTTCCGCGGGTAAGCGTTCTTTTGCAGGAAGCGCAATCGAGTAGAACTCGCCATTCAATTGAACAAGCGGCTTCCCATCTTTTTCACCGTAAGATCCCGCGATGCTAGATTTGTGGGAGTAAACGTGACCGACGGTAATTTCAGAAAGAGGGATCTTCTGAAGGTCCGACGTTTTCTTTTGAGGAACGACTATTAATATTTCGTTCCCAGTGGCAGGTGCCACTTCAATGGTCTTAGCGAGACCCACTTGCATTTGAAGGACACACAACAGTAAGAGCATTTTCATGGTTCACCCCTTTTAGCCTCAGTACTGCCGACAGAAAGGGAGCGTCAAGGTAATTGGCCAAATTTTCGAATCGCGCTCTTACGGACAAATCATCAAACAGGCTATTTGAGCCGTAGCTTCGTACTTCGGATAACAGCCGAAAAAGGCTTTTCGCGGAACGGTAACGGAACCACTTTTGAGTGGTTCTAGATTGGT
>JBBQIT010000513.1:0-3360 GCA_038325205.1 Bdellovibrionota bacterium | reverse complement strand
AAAGGTGCCCGTCGTATTTCAAGCTTGATTGGTAGCGGTCATGTGCCAGGCACTTTTCAAGCTTGAAATACGACGGGCACCTTTTCCTTACATGGAAATACGGTTTTGCAACGCTTTGCCCAAAGTGGCTCCATCCAAGTACTCAATTTCAGATCCCACCGGAATTCCGTGGGCAATGCGGCTAACCTTCAGCCCATTGTATTTGATTAGCCGGGCAATATACAACGCCGTTGTGTCGCCTTCGACGGTCGGGTTCGTGGCCAGAATCACTTCCTGAATCCCACCGCGTTGAATACGGTCCTGAAGCTCTTTAATTTTGAGTCTACGTTCGTCAATTCCATCTAGTGGGGAAAGGGCTCCGTGAAGGACGTGGTACTTTCCGCTAAAGGAACGGGCCCTTTCGAAGGCCGCCATGTCTGAGGGCTCTTCCACTACGCAAATAATTTCATTAGAGCGCTGAGGATTGGAGCAAATCACACAGGTTAACTCCTCACTAAACGTACAACATTGCAAACACGTATGCAGTTTTTGCCGCGCAGCAAGAAGACTCTCGGAAAGGCTCTGAGCAAAGTACTCTGGTTGACGCAAGATAAAGTGAGCCAATCGAGTGGCTGTTTTTTCTCCAATGCCGGGTAGCTGTTTTAGATCAAACACCAACCGTTCGAGTGCAGTTTCCGGACGAACTTCTCTGGGATTTTGCGCCACTTAGTTTCCTTTGAATAACGAGGCCAACGTCACAATGTAACCTAAAATCTTTGGGAACGCTAATGGGTGGGTTCGCCGTTTACTTCGACAATATCGGCGTTAAGCGCTTCCTTCATCCTGAGCAAAGTGGGGTGAGACAGTACCGTTTGCTTGGCCTCTTCTTCGTTTTTTCGTCGGCTCTCGGCAAGGCTCAAAGAAGCATCACCAATATCTTGAGAAAGCACGAGCTTGGCATTCGGGCCAAAGTAACTACGAATTTGATCTTCGATCTCAGACCTACTTTTGGGATCGCTGGCTTGCCGCTCGTAAAAACTACTGGGAGGGAAGGCTAGCTTTACTAAACGAGCTCCGCCTTCTGCGGTCTCCATCTTAAAATTGGCATGAGACAGTAAAGCACCTAATAGAGGACGCTTTTTGATAACGGTATCTACGAAACCTTTCCACGAAAGCGCAACGGGTTCTGGAGCTATCGGAGCCTGCATCATAGGGGGCGGAACTTCGCTGTCTTCAATCGGAGGCGGCTCTTCTAAATCAGCGGGAACGGTAGGAGCCGCCGGCGGTTTTGTCTGAACTTTGGGTTCGGGCTCCCTTTTGAGTTCCGGTTTAACTTCTGGCTCATGTTTGGGCTGAGGTGCCGCCACTTGAACCTCTTCGGGAACCGCTATCTCAATCCCTCGGATAAGAGCGCTTTCTACTTTGTCCAGGTCAGCAATTTTTGCCATTCGGACGGCAGCCATTTCTAAAACAAAACGGGGAAGGGAGCTCCAGCCCAATTGAGAGATGGCTTTAGCCAAGATTTGCGACATCCGTTCGATCTGAACCAGGGGTGCTTTTTTAGCAATTTCACTTAACTCATTAAACTGCCCTAAGGAGATATCTAAAGCATCGGCATTAAGCGTCTGTTTGGTGTCGCGGCCCAAAGCAATGAGATAAAGCAGTCGAATCTCTTCAAGACATCTCTCAGAAAAGTGTTTCAGGTCGACGCCAGAAAGATGCGTTTCGTTGATCAGCGAAACGATGGAGGGGATGTCTTTACCCAGAATCGCTGACAAAAAAGCTCGAACGGTACTGGAATCGTTTACGCCTAAAGCCTCGACGACCTGCTTTTCAATGAGAGCAGGGCCTTCCACTCCTTTTTGGCCGAAATAGGAGAGCACTTGATCTAGCAACGAGAGCGCGTCTCGCAAACTTCCGTCGCTATGGCTTGCCATGGCGCGAAGTCCCTCTTCAGAAATTTGAATTTTCTCGGCTGCCAAAATCTGCTGCAGCCGAACCACAATTTGCTGATTAGTAAGACGTCTAAACTCAAATCGCTGACAACGCGATACGATCGTGAGTGGAATCTTTTGCACTTCTGTCGTCGCAAAAATAAAAATTACGTGATCTGGGGGCTCTTCCAGTGTTTTCAGTAGCGCATTGAAAGCGCTGAGACTGAGCATGTGAACTTCATCAATGATGTAGATTTTATATTTTCCGCTGGCCGCCCCATAAGCTACGTTTTCGCGAATTCCTCGGACGGCCTCAACCCCATTGTTAGAAGCGCCGTCGATCTCGACAACATCAACCGCACGACCTTCGGCAATGGCCAAACATTCCGGACATTGGCTGCAAGGGGTAGCATCTTTTACATTCGGACAGCGCAAGGCCTTGGCGAAAATACGAGCGACCGAGGTCTTTCCAATTCCACGAGCGCCGCTGAATAGATAAGCGTGAGACACCCGATTAAACCGAATCGCATTTTTTAGCGTCTGAACGACATGGGTCTGGCCTACAAGATCATCAAACTGGGTGGGGCGCCACTGACGGGCGATGGCTAAGTATCCCATAAGCTACCGGCCGATAAATGAGAGTGAAAAAAAAGAGGCTCGGGTTACCTACGACGCACACAGAGGTAAGCTACCGCTGCTTCCTTCCGGACCTGACGGATTTCGCGAACATGCGTCGCGTAGGGCCGAGCCATACGTATTGGTATCTTTATTGTAGATCGGGCGGGCGAGCAACCCGAATCTGTAGCCGAGGTCGAAAAGGTATTCGTTACCTTTTCGACCTCGGAGTTAGATTGGTCCCGGGGAAGGTCGAAAAGGTAACGAATACCTTTTCGACCTTTTGCTGGCCAATTTGACTCCAGGGCAGCTCGTCACTACATTAGTGGCATCATGAAACTAAAAAATGAGTCGATTTATCGGTCGGTTATTGCTTCTTTTCTCGGCGTCTTCCTTCTCGTTGGGCTTTCCGGCTGTGGATATAACTCTCTGCAGCGCCAAGATGAAGAGGTTAAAGGGGCCTGGTCTGAGGTGGAAAATCAGTACCAACGTCGTCACGACCTGATTCCGAATCTAGTGGCGGTGGTCAAAGGGTACGCGAAACATGAAGAAGAGACTCTCACGAAAGTGGTAGAGGCGCGTGCTAAAGCGACTCAAACGAACATCAACGTAAAAGACCTTTCGAACGCTCAGGCGTTTAATAAGTTTCAACAAGCGCAGGACGGATTATCGTCCGCCCTTTCTCGGCTTATGGTCGTTGTGGAGAAATATCCCGACCTTAAAGCTAATGAGAACTTTCGAGATCTTCAATCCCAGCTAGAAGGCACCGAGAATCGGATCGCTGTGGCTCGCAAGCGCTATATCGAAACCGTCGTTCTTTTTAATACCGCGG
>JBBQIT010000512.1:0-3365 GCA_038325205.1 Bdellovibrionota bacterium | reverse complement strand
ACCGGACCAGAGGGAACGACACGTGTTGATCACTGAATTTGTAACCTTTGCCTATGCCTACTAAAGACCCTCTCGCAGCCCGGGCTGCCAATCTGAAGAATGAGCGAGGCTTCGGGTAGGGCGTTGGAGCGGTTTTCCCGTTCGAGTGTACGAGTGGGCTTTCCATGGAAAGATAATGGAAAGTACGAGCTGGGATGAGTGAGAGAGCGCTCACGATTCACCACAACCATAAATTAGCTCGCGATCTCCACGCGGCTGCGTTGAAAGCCCATAAAGAAGAGCCCGCTAAATAGTCTATGACAGGCTTCCCCGTAATTGCGGAACGACGGGAAGTTCCACTCACCCGACGCTAAAATTTGCAATTTCGACCCAATAGAGTAAGGTGCGGCCGCTATGAAAACTATTATCGCTTTGGTTACCGTACTCGTTGGTTTTGCGGCGTGTTCGTCCGTGCAGCAAAGAGCCACCGCTGGCGCTACGCACTCTGCCGTCCAATTTAAAGACACGGGCACGTCAATAGACGGACATGGGGAAATCTTTGCGACCGTCCAAGTGCAGGCAGGCTTGTGGCTGGTCACCGGAGGGTTGTTGAAGCCCGATCCCGGGGCCGAGGTTAGTCGAAGGGCGGATCTTCTGGCATTGGACACCAAAGACGATGTTCGAGTTGACCCCCTCAAGGCGCCAATGATGGCCGCAAGGTGGGGACATCGAACGACCTCGTTGAGTCCGGGCAGGGTTTTCATTTGCGGTGGGTCCAAGTCAGCTGACTGCGAAATATACGTACATGAAAAGAAGGCCTTTCAAAAAGCGGGGCACTTGTCGCAGACCAGATCGGGGTTCGCGCAGGCGAAACTTCCCGACGGACGCATCCTCCTTTCAGGTGGCTACAACCTAGGAGATCCCTCTCTAGGAAAAGTGCTTAAGTCGGCAGAGATTTATGATCCCAAAACAAACAGGATTACGCGAATTGGAGACATGGAAGTCGCCCGCGCGGCTCATCAGATGTGGGTGAGCGGCCAGCATGTTTTTGTGGTGGGCGGACTTTCTTTAGAATCTGCACTCATCGAGGAGTTGGATGTTCCTTCGCTCACTTTCAAGCGAACCACCATGGCACTCCCCTCTGGCCTTAAAGACTTCCAGAGCCATGAGATGGATGAGAATAAGTACCTCGTTTTTGGCGGAACGGCTCCGGACCGCAATTCTACAACGGCTATTCTCGCGGTCGACCTAAAGGCGAAAACTGTCGAGGAGCTTAAAGTACGACTTTCGGATCCCCGTGAAGATATTTCCGTGTGCCCCAATCGGGCGCTGGGCAAAGTCGTAATATTTGGTGGCGAAACAAAAGGAAACGGCGCTGACGGCAAACATTCCGGCGCGGCCGAACTATTTACGCTCAATCCCCTCGCTATCGAACGAGTCTCTGGTGATATTTACCGCGATGACTCTCAAGTGATCGAGCTTCCCAAGGGGGGGTGTCTAGTCGTATCCGGGAGTCAGGAAAATGGTCAGGTAGACCGTTCAATTTTAAAAATTGTTTGGGGAGCCGGATCGTAATTCGCTTCGCTCCTGTTCCTCATAAGGAGTCGAGCATAAAGCGGATTACTTTTTCGTTGGATAGCCTTCGGCCCGGATCTCGACAGATCCCAACTTGGCCGTAACGGAGTCCTTTCGCTTCTTCGCGATGAAGGCCGAAAGACCTTCGTAGACCGTCTTTAGTTCCTGTTTTCGAGAGATCTCCAGACACAGAGAACGCTCTCCTTCCTTACCCCATCCCCATTCGGTTACTTTCTTTATGCCATCTCCCATAGAGAGATAGGTTTTCGTCGCATCATAGGCAACTTGATCGATACCCCCACCATAGCTTCCAAAGTCCAACGCTAGGTCACATTTGCCGTCCTGCCGTTTGGTTAGGTAACCTTCGTCTTTCCACTCGGGCTTTGCCATAACAGGGTTAACGCCAAGAAGTAACTGGGATGCCAATAGTAACCAAAATGTTTTCACTGGATGAGTTTAAACGAATAAGCGGTATTAAGGGCCATTTTCTCGGCGGGCCGTAGGAGCGATAAATTCGGTTATCACCCCATAAATGGTCTATGAGCCCATTTGGCGTCGCGTCGGGCGGCGGGGGCTCCCTATACGGATTTCGGTAGACGCCCAAGGAAGTCGTGGATTGGGATGTGTTTGATATCCATACTTTGACTATAGTTCCAATAATCTCGGGAGTGGAGTTCAAATCCCGCCGCCCCGATTTTCTAAAAAGGTATTCGTTTCCTTATGATACTCAATCAAATAAATGTCGGCGACACCGCCGGTATCAAAAGTAAACGAATACCATACAGACATCGAGCGATTCCAGGGCAAAGACCGCTCCCCTTCCGCCTCTGATCAACATCAATTAGCGTAGGTTAGCCAGACCTGTCAGAGGTATTCGGTAAATTCGTCATCGTAAAGGAAGAACGACTCGTACAAAAACATAGAACCACCAAGTTTGGAATATTCATCGCTGTCGTAAAGATAAGTAGTGTAGTGGGCAGGAGTGTTTTGGTAGGCCTCGAAAGCGCTACTGAAGTCTTGGGGATTGGGCTGCAACGTGATGGAACATAATAAGCCGTCAGCGTTAGTTAAAATCATTGCGTCCAGAGTAGAGAAGGCCAGATTTAAATTACTTTGGAGGTACCTGCTTTTGGTGGCCACTAACTCTCCTAAAGAATTCTGAGCTAGCGTTACATCGGCTGCGATACTTGTCGTTCGGTTTTCTTCCAGGCCGGTCTCAGGATTAATAACCATATTTTCCGCGTCCCATCGAACTAGGTCGACTCTTTTCGGAGCGGCGACGGTTCCTTGGGGAAGCCAACTAAAATCCTGGCAGGAAATGACGTCGTCGGGGATGGGAAGTGTAATTTTAGGAAAGGTGGCTTTTAAGGAACGATCAAAATAGAAAAGAAATTCTGAAGTCACGGGGTCAGACTGCTTCTGTCTTTTTTCTACAATGTTACCGATTTTTGCGGGATCCGGATTCACTGTCCAAACCAGGGCAGTGGACTCCTGCAAGATTGAGGTCCGAATCGTGCAAAGGACCTTGGTCCTTCCATTGCACGTGTTGTCAGTCACTTGGAAGGGGACCGCGAACATCAGCGGACCTTTGCGATTTATAACCATCTGCGCTTTTCGCCCGTCGTTAAACTGAGCCTCAGGAGGAGCGCCTTCGACCAATACTAGCTTAACCTGAACGGGAGTTGCTCCCAGCACAGGTGCGCAAATCAGCGCGCAGGTGAGGGCGACAAAACGGAAGGGATTAGTTTTCATGAAGTAATATAAAGTTATCATTAGGGTGAAAAAGTATCCACTTACATCGAGCTAAAATT
>JBBQIT010000511.1:0-3369 GCA_038325205.1 Bdellovibrionota bacterium | reverse complement strand
TGTAGACCACGTCCTTGAAAGGCACCTTGGTCCAAGTCATGAGCATCCATCGATTTTTGGGCAAGTTGTATTTGTTTAACGGGGGACGAACCAGGCGGATCGTGTAGTCAGAAAACTCGTTAAGAGCCAGATCGGAAGGCGGCCTAAGGCGGTGAATTTGCGTCAAATCTACTGGAGAAAACACTCGGTCGGCGGTTTTCTTTTTCAATTCCGCTAAGCGCAACTCCAACGGCTTTAGATCGTTAAGATAGTTGTTTGCTGCTTTTTCGTTCTTGGCGTAGGTCGGAAGTTGGGGTGGCGTTGGAGCGTCAAGCAGTGTGATTTCTAAGTTTTCAATTGTCGATTCATCAATTTGAAACATCGTATCCGGTGGAATACGAATGCGTTTTTTATTATCGAGAATAAGTTCGGCTTCCGCGTCTTTGGGAATATAGATCACGTCCCGCATGTAAACTGGATTCGAATTCTTGATATCGCTCCAGTTTAAATTCGCGGAGTGGCGCCGTCGTCCGATCCCTTTAACTTCGATCGAACCCACTTTGACGCCATTTCGTAGCCAACTCAAAGAAGGAGCGAAAAAAAGAAAATAAGTGACCACACAAAGCGCCACCACAGCGATGGCAAGAACGATCTGATCTTTCAGATCACGTTCGACCGGCTCTTTCGCTTCTTTGGGCGCCTTCGGTTGCGCTACTTTTTTTTGACGCGGCGCAAGCGGAGGACGTTTTTTGGATTTCTCTATATTTCCCATTACTCTTTTTCCAGATGACTAACAGATCTCTTTTCGGCAAAAAGACGAACGGGAATGAGGATATAGATTAGAGAGTTGAGGAAATGCTATCTGCCCCAAAGTCGGGGCATCGCGAGCATGCTATTTCCAGGTTGGCCAAAAGGAGCCAACTCAGTTTCGTGCCTAACGGCGACTCTGCCGTCGCTCTTGGCCGTGCCGCGGTGAATCAGTAATTCAACGCCACCTTCTTGGCTTCGAACGATTTCGGCTGAAGTATCGGCGCTTAGGTGAACGGTGCCTTCCCCAAGCTTAAGATCACCTTCTTGAGTTTCGCTTGTCGCTACCAGATCTCCGATGTGAAGGAGCGCATTTCGCGACTCCACCCAATTTAAGGATCGTACGGGGAGTTGGCGGACTGGATTTTCGGAATCAATGCTTCCGACGGAAGCTGCTTTTCTTTCCGGAGATCTTAAAACGATTACGGTGATGAGCGACACTATCAGTCCGATGCTGGACCAAATGACGAGGCGATCATCCTGCTGTTTTGTGGCTTTGTTCTCGTTGAATTCCATACGAATCAATTCGGCGACAGTTACTTAAAGCTTGAAAATTTTAAAGGGGCGCTAAAGCACCTGTATTCTCAACGTCTTAACTGGGTGTGGACAAACCAAGAACGTCACCGTGCCCGAATTTGGCAACTCAATTTTTGTCACCTAGGGAAAGTAAGCCCCCTAGCCTCCGCCTAGGATCTCAAAATGACTGCACTTTATATTTTTTTCCCAATAGTGCTCCGTGGCATAGATGTTGCTCTTATATCCCTTTGGCGGGAAGTTGTGGGGGAAGTGCCTAACGCCAAAAGTTGTAGTTCCAGTGGAAGCGGTTGTTGCGGAGGTTGGTTTCATGGCTCAGCGAGATAAAAGTCAGGGTTTTGGTTTTGTATACGTCGATTTAGCGAAGATTCTTGCGGATAGAGACAAGTTGGATCCGCAAAGTTCTCAGCCTTTTCATCCTACAAACGCGCCTGTGATCAATTTTAATAAGGACACCAATGTCCGTCCCGTGCCCGCGCCCGCGCCTGTGGCTGATGCCGCGAGGGATCGAAGTACCGCGATTGCTCAGATACGAGAAAATCTCGACAGACTTCAGTCTCTTCACCATAAGCTTCATGCCATGTTGGAAGAACTAAATTCCGTAACTGACAAAAAGAAGAGATAGTTCCCACTACCCAAGTTTTCATTCTCGGTTGGTTACCGCAGGCGCGGTGATACAATGGTTTCGAATGAAAACTTATTCCCTCATATTGCTCGGTGCCTTGGTATTGACTCCTTCTGCGTTCGCTCGCTGGGCGACTCAGAAAGACAGTCCCGCAGTTTCAGAATTCGATCGCGCTCGACTCGAGATTCACAAAGACGGCACCTGGATCACCAAACACGAAAGCCAACTTCGTATCCTTAACGAAGAGGGACGAGCTGCTTTGGGAAATGGGAATATCAAGTACAACTCCCGTACCACCAAAATCAGCGATTTAACGGCCGAAACGCTGCACGCGGATGGCAGCCGTCATTCCGTCCCCAAAGACTTCATCGAAGATAAATCTATAGCTAGTAGCGCCGAAGGATTCGACGATACTAGGCAGCTCTCTATCGCTTTTCCGAAAGTAGAAGTCGGCTCTCGTATTCATTTGAAATACACAGAAGAGACAAGCGAAGTACCTATCAAAAATTTCTATTCCCGCGAAATTGGATTTGGTACCGATATTCTGGAAGAAAAATCGGAAGTGGAGCTAGTTTCGGAAATCCCCCTCTTTATCGAAGCGAATGACCCTTTGCACGCCCTTGAGATCAAGGACACAAAATCGGGTAACGTTCAGAACATTTCGATAAAACTCAAACGTCCTCTGCTAACAAAACCAATAGACGAAAATGATGCATATCTAAATCATGCCGATATGACCTGGGTTGTGCTTTCGTCGAGCCGCGACTATTCGGTTATGGCAAACGACGTCACGGCGGACTACGAAGCCGTTTTGAATGCTCCGCTTCCCGCTCCCTTTGAAGCCATCTTGAACGTCGCAAAAAAAGAAAAAACCCTTACGACCCAAGCGAACATGATTACTTCTCTCGTCGCCGATCAGGTTCGCTATCTGGGCGATTGGCGCCCGCGACGCGGGGGCCACATTCCACGGAGTCTGGAGACCATTTCAGCTACCAAATTTGGAGACTGTAAAGACTTTGCTTCTATTACGGCTTCGATGCTTCGACGGTTGGGGCACAAAGCTTGGGTAGCCTGGGTCGAACGAGGGACTAAACCTACCGCACTTCCAAAATTGGCGCTCGACTCCGCTTTTAATCATGCCATCGTCGCTGTAGAAACTACCGAGGGGCTAAGATGGATTGACCCCACAAACTACGCCAGTTTCGCGCAGGGGGTTTTCGATGACATCCAGGGTCGGCCAGCCCTCATCATTATTCCTTCGCACTCTCGTCTGGAAAACATTCCTTTGAGTCCCGCTGAAGATTCCCAGCTTTCGCGTACGTCAAATCTAACCTTTGATCGCAACGGAGATGCGACATTAAACGCGTTGCTCGAATATCGCGGTCGCGGTGCCACATTGGTGGCTGGAATGACCAAAGAGATGT
>JBBQIT010000510.1:0-3373 GCA_038325205.1 Bdellovibrionota bacterium | reverse complement strand
AAACGAGGTCCTCTCGTCGTAAAACTCAATTGGCGAGGGATTGTTCGATCGGCCAACCGAATCGAAATCCGAGCGCAAAATGCATTGAAGATTGCGAAATTTAACGTCAAAAATTTTGATAACGTGAAAAAGGGACAAGTTATCCTCGAGGTGGATCGCACGGAAGCCGCTAATAGCGAGAATGAATTGAAAGAGAAGTTGAAAAGTTTAGACCTTGATATGAATTCCTCGAAGGTAAAGCTTTCGTTTAGTTCCAAATCTTTGGAACGAAAACGCACTTTATTTGGAAAAGGAATTATTTCTCAGCGAGAATTTGAGGACGCCAAAAGAGATTACAACCTTAGTCAAAATGAAACTAAGGCAAAACAGTTGGACATGGATAAAGCAAAAAAAGATCTCTCCGAGCTAGACGCTAGACTAAAAACTTCAAACTTTGTGGCTCCGATGGACGGCGTAGTTTCGGGACTAGTCTCGTCGGAAACGACGCTAAACCCTGAAGTCCAAGCAGGACAATTGCTTGCGACCGTTTCTAATCCCAATACTTTGGCTCTCATTATCCGAGTTGAGGAGAGCAATATTCCCCGATTAAACATCGGGATGCCCGCTAAAGTTCTCTTAGACGCGGTGTACGATGAAGCTTTTACGGGAAAAATTCTCGATATTAGTACGAGTGCAACGCAACCCGACATGAGCGGCGGGATGATGAGTCCCATGAAGACCTACGAAGTGGCAGTAGGCTTTACCGGTCCCAAAAGAGAGGTCAAAGAGGGCTATACCGGGGCCGTTAACCTTGTTTATGCAGAGAAAAACGACGCCCTCTCGATCCCCCTTGTTGCTCTGCGCTATCTCGATGGAAAAGACCTTGTTCTCTCCGCCCCCGATGCTACTTCCAACGGCAAACCGACCGGTGTCCAAGTTGGCCTAAAGACTGAAAATGAGGCTGAAGTTCTTACCGGGCTTACCGAAAATGATTATGTAGTAGTCGACGCCAACTAGCCGGCGTCCGCTACTCATAGATTCACCGCGTTATTCTTATCAATCGTCAACCGAACGTTGGGTGGCATGAGCCGATCTCTTGTCGTCATATTCCTAGTGTGTTTTTGTACACCGAGTTTCGCGGTCAGGAAATCCGTGTATGAATCACTTTTGCAACCGCTAGATCTCTATTCGGTTCCCAAAGACGCGGGAAGAGTAATCCCCCTCCCTGATTTTTTTCGCGCCATCGCTAAGCGCGGCCTTGGAATTAAGATAGCCCAACAAGACTTGCGATCGGCGGAACTCACTTACGAATTGGCGTACGATAATTACAATCTTCCGCGGACCGCCTTAACCGCAAATTACAGTTATGGAACGTCGTACGGCAGCGAGATTAAGAGCATAGCGAAGTCTTCTACCTTCGGAGTGGGCCTTACCGGAGATTTCGGCTGGGGCCTTAGTTACAACCTGTCTCTGCCACAGATAACCACTTCGGTTTCGATCACACCGGCGTATGCTTCAGCTTCCGAATATGACACGGCAACATTCGGGGGAAGCGTTAGCTTTAGCTTACTCAAAGGCTCCTTGTTTTTTCTAGGTCGTAACAAAAAAAATGAAGCGGATGTGACTTGGAACACCGCAAAGCTTACCGCTCGTAGCACGGCCCTTAGTACTCTTTTGCTCGCTCAGCAAACGTATTACGACGTGATGTTAAAAGAAGCTAGAGTTCGAGTGCTTGAACTGGCTTTCGCTTCCGCTAAGGCGCTATTGTCCGACGTGAGTGAAATGTTTAGTTCAGGTGAGACCGATCGACTCGCCACCGTAAAAGTGCAGCTGCAAGTCGCCCAAGCGGAAACCGATCTCTTATCCGCGCGAAGTGACCTAGCCAGCGCCCTACAAGATTTGAAAAATGTTTTAGCGACGGCAACTGAAGATAGTTCTCTTATCTATCCTGACCCAGGAGAGATGAAACGAATACCGACCATACCTGATATAAAAACAGCAGAAGCCATTGATACGGCCAAGAAACAGCGCCCCGACTACCTAACCGCTCAATTAGCAAAACAGAGAGCTTCACTCGATGTACAAGCCGCTTTCGCAGGAAAGCTGCCACAGTTAGACCTCACCGCCGGTTACGGATTTGTAGGCCAACAGAACAATATTTCGGGAGCGCTGACTGACGCCATTCGCACTCACTTCCCTCAATATTCCGTGGGATTTGTCTTCAGCTACAGTCTCTTCAATGACTCCGACAAGACTGGTTATCATACAAGCCAAATAGCGCTCCTAAAGAGCGACCTGGCAATAGAGCAAGTAACGAACCAAATAAATAAAGAGATCCGAAGCGCCATCCAAAGCGTTCAGCTAGGTTCACTACGTTTGAAAACAAGTGAGCTCGCCAGAGGCCTCAGTGAAAAGAAACTCCAAGCAGAATTTGAAAAGTTCCGTTTGGGCGAGAGCAGCATCAGAAACGTCATCGACTTCCAATCCGAAATGAACAACGCCCGAATCTCTGAGATCGGTGCCCGCATCACCCTACTCAATAATTTAGCGACGCTTCGAAACGCAATGGGGGAACTCCCCCCAGGCATTACGACAGAATAGAACTATGATTGAGATGGAAGACATCAAAAAGAGCTTTAAGCTCGCCGATGCCACGGTGAATATTCTGAAAGGAATCTCACTTACGATCGGAAAGGGAGAATTCGTCTCGATTATGGGGCCCAGCGGCTCCGGAAAATCCACACTGTCTTCCATCTTAGGATGTCTTGCGACTCCTTCCACGGGAAGCTATCGCATCGACGGAAATAATATCACCTCACTAAGCTCGAGCGCTTTAGCTCACCTTAGAAATCAAAAGATTGGTTTCATTTTTCAAGACTTCAATTTGCTAGACGGGCTCTCTGCCGTTGAAAACGTTGGAATCCCCCTTTTCTATGCCGGGGTTCGAACTAAAGAACGGCACGAAAGAGCCGCTCAATGTTTAAAGACAGTGGGGTTGGAAGCGAAATTACATCATTTGCCCAATCAGTTATCCGGCGGACAAAAACAGAGGGTGGCTATAGCCAGGGCCCTCGTGAATGAACCTTCGTTCCTATTCGCGGATGAGCCCACTGGCGCCTTAGATAAGAAAACCGGCCGAGAAATCATGGGGCTCATGCAACGCCTCAATCTTTTAGGCCACACCATCGTCCAAGTCACACACTCGATTATCGACGCCAATTTCTCCAAAAGAATTTTACATCTTGTAGACGGGTTCATTGTTAAAGACGAGTACGTCGAGCGGCCCACTGCGGGAGACTTTGGATCACTAGAAGGCCAAAATGGGGAAGTCGAAGCTCGAATTTGGAGAATGCTCCAGTCGAGCAAAGCGCCCTTCGCTGATTTCGCGACGGAG
>JBBQIT010000509.1:0-3416 GCA_038325205.1 Bdellovibrionota bacterium | reverse complement strand
GGACCAGCGGATGTGTTTCACCGCGTCTGCAATATCGCCGATACGAAACACAAATCCAGTCTTGCCCGAAAGTACCAGATCTCCCGCCGCTCCACATTGAGGAGTGACTAATGCCGGAAGCGATGCCGCGAAGGCCTCATTAATGACCAAGCCCCAAGTTTCATATTCTGAAGGGACCACTAGCAAATCACAGGCGTGATAAAGGTCACGCGTTTCGGCCTGATTCTTAAATCCTACCGCGTAAAATCTTGGAAGTTCACGAGCTGCCTTTTGGGTTTCATGTTCCAAGGGGCCATTGCCGACGACAATCGTGTGTATTCGGGTATCCGATTCGAGGGCTTTGTGAATGGCCGTCATATCCCAAGGCCTTTTTCGTTCAAAGAGTCTTCCTACAAAAAGCAGAACAAACGCGTCGTCTGCAATACCAAGTTGTTCGCGAATCCGCGAGCGAACCGTTGTCGACTCTTTAGGAGCCATTTCAAAAAACGTGGTGTCGATACAATACTTGGCGGCGGTGATCTTAGCTTCTGGAGTTCCAAAAGAGAGGTAAAACTCTTTGGTGCGAGTTCCGATACTGATGAACTGTCGGATACCCCGAAAGAAGACGGGCTGAAGTATGTTTTTTAAGGCTTTGCGGGCGGAAGGCTTTCCTCCGGTAAACGTCTCCCCAACGAATAAAAGGGGAATATCTAAATTTTTGCACAGCCACCACAGTGCCCAGTGCTCGGGAAGGTAGTAACCATAGATGAGGACCGCTTCTGGCTTTTCTGTTTTCAAGAGCGTCGCCATCGAACGATAGAAAGCCCAGAAACCTTTGGCGGCAGAGTTTAGCGTTTCATTAGGAAAATCGGAAGTCAGGTCGAGCGCCCAGTCTTGTTTAGGAATCTTGCCTACTTCATGAAACCACCACTTACTCCCATCAAATCGAGGGCCAAAGAAAAATACTTTCATCCCAGGCATTCTTTTGTGCAATTCCCGAAAGACCGGCGATCGGTATTGAATGGGATGAGTATCGAAAATGAAGAACTTCTTATCGAGAGTCGGGACTTGGCCCGGGCTCATATGTTGGCTTTTGGGATTGTGGGTGGGCATGGCACATTCTATCATGCGGCCAAATCAAGATGGACGGTCAAGTCGGCATCGGGTAAAAGAGCCTTTATGCATCCCATCGAATTTGGAAACATAGTCATGATGCTCCTTGGCGTGGTTCTCACCATCTCCGGAATCATCATCGTTTACCGAACCACAAACGGCATGATCCGGGCGCGGATGACCGACCCAAGTGCCAAACTTTACATTGGTAGCAACGCGTTGAACGTTGTGATTGGAATTGTTTTCGCCATCGCGGGCGTTTTGTTCGTACTGAACAACTTAAGAGGCAACCCTCTAGAAATTAAATCCTCAAAGCTCGAATCTCACGCCCACTCGAAATTGGTATCCTGAGAGATCCGGCGACCCGGCAGAATTTCCGATTCCCGTCGATTCCATATATTCCGCCACAAGATAGGTGGCGTTGATGCCTACGGAACGATCCAGTGAGGCGGCCGATGAAGGCTCTAACCAGTTGAGAAGAAATTCGATTCCTCCCCCGTATTCGAACCCTTTGTAAGTAGCGACACCATCTTTTCGATACCCGTAATAGGAGCGCTGAATGACGAACGAAGCGTTCGGACCGACTTTGATATAGGGGACTAAAATCTGCTTTCGATTTGTCTGGTAGTCGAAACGGTAGGTGCCGTAAACCGAGACGGGAATGACATAGACGGTAGCCTTCTGAACTTCGTTCTTAACGGGATCGATGCTGACACCCACGTCAGGCGCGACGAAGAAACCAGAAGCCAGTCCGATGCCAAATTTGCCGTATTGCTTAATCGGCATCCACTCGAAGGCGACATGGACCTCGTAGAAATTCTTATTGGTCTGAAAACTGGGGGTGTACTGGTAGTTCGGAAATCTTGTGGGGCTGAACTGGATATCGAGCCCAAAGTGCATCGGGCTTTCATACTTATTTCGAACGGTCTCGGTGGACTGTCCGCCGCTACTGCTAGCGCTGGAGCTCGTGCTTGAAGTGTTGTTGCTGGTACTGCCAGTCTCAGCTGGTTGAGGATCTACATAATCCGAGGGGGCCAGAAGCGGCGCCGCGGTATCGTCAGTAGTCGCGTTCGTGTCGGCAAAGGCCGGAAGGGAAAGGAAACAGCCTATGGCCGATAGATGGATCAACGTCAGGAGCTTTTCGCAAAGTCGTCGTCTCATGGTTCGCCTCTTCTTAAGAGACGTAATATATCGGGTTTTGTGCCCTTCCTCTATCTGAAACACTGGCCTGGAGTAAGATTGGCAAGTCCCGCACTTCGCTCGACAAACTTCGGATTTTAATGATAAAACCGGGTGATTCTGACCGTGACCTGGGAGTGAGACGACATGTCCGTTTGGTTAAGCTTATTCGTATCCGTTTTTATGACCGTCGGCCTCTTTGGGGGACTGTATGCCCTCATTATGGCCTTTCTGGGATTTCGAACCAATAAAGCAAAGCCTCGAATTGGAGTCGCTTCAGGGGACAAAGAAGGCTCGCTAGCCTTCTGGGTTCAGTGGGATTCCAAAGCTTTCGCTTTGCAATTTTATCGGGTGAAAGTCAGTCACTACAGCCCCGAAAGCAAAGTGAAAGAGGGAGTCTTCTCGGTCACTTGGGACCCGCCACAAAAAGAATCTTTTCTTCAGATGGTTGAGCTACCGGCAGAGTTCAAAGACCTTCTCACCGAAGGTCAGGTCGGCCGAAAGTCTATCGTGACCGTTGAATTCAGGACGATCGACAATTTCGCCGTACCCAAAAGCTTTTACTTGGCGAAATTAAAAGAGATCTATTTGCAACGTAAAGTGGCTGGCCCTTCTGTCACCAAGCTCGCCGCTGCTCCCGTCGACGTTCCTTCGGTCAGCACGTTGGATTATTTAGAGTTGGTCGATCGCAGAAAGAAATTGAAGACTTTAGAATCCGAAGCTAAAGCAAAAGCAGCGAAAGCGGCTCCTAAACCAGCTGCCGCCGCTCCGGTTCCTGCGGCCCCAGTACCCGAGGCTCCGCCGGAAGATAAGCCGGCTTAACATTCACGAGGAGGTTGCCCGTGGCGAAAGAAGAAGATTTCAAAATTGTAGATAAGCGCAGCTCGGCAGGCATCTCTGAAGATCCAAAATCCAAAGCGAAAGACGAATCCAAACAGGGCGAAGGTTTTGTCATGAAAGAGGGGGCTGAACAAGGGCCCATGCAGATCGATTTCTCGACTTTTATTTTCTCGTTAGCGACTGGTGCTCTTATCAATATGGGATTAGCGCCGGACCCTCAGACGAATAAAGTGACGAAGAGCCTCCCGCTCGCGAAACAAAATATCGACTTACTCGCGATGCTGCAGGACAAAACAAAGAACAAT
>JBBQIT010000508.1:0-3443 GCA_038325205.1 Bdellovibrionota bacterium | reverse complement strand
AAAAAAACGACCCTATTCGAGAAGCCGAGATTAACGAGATGATGGTTTCTCTAATGCTTGATATGACGGCAGACGAATTCCATTGCCACTCCGAAAGTGTGAAACGTCTCGTGCGTCGATTAAGAAGTGAACCAAATGTTTCTGTGTTGCTATACGGATCTCTTGGAAAGTTATCCAGTGGCCGATATCGTGGGCTTGAAAAGTGTTTGGAATCAGAGCTGCATGAGGAGCTGCGAAAAACTATTTCAGAAACGCTTGAAAGTGTAAACGGATGCCTAACTCCAGAAGCGATTAGAAAAAAAATTAAAGAAGGACACACCAGGCTTGCAGCGAATTTACTTCCCGCGTTTGAACGCGTGATGATGGTAAGAGCCTTCGGGATCGAGGGAATGGTAGCTCCCACCCCCTCAGAGCCCAGTATGTTTTCCACTGTCGATAAGATGCACCTTGGCTTGTTTACCAAGCAAATCCAAGAGCCAATGCAAGCCGCGTTTGAAGCATTCCTTTTCAGTGAAGTGAAGGACTTTCGGCGTCAGTGCGGCAACGCCTTCGCGAAACCAGATCTGGCAGAAAGTGATCTGGAGGATTCCGAACGGTCCATCGAGGGGTTGAGACAGCTGTATCTTCAGCAACAACATGTCTCCGGGAATCATGGAGATAATAAGGATTATTTGGAAAAGCAGTACGCCCAGCAGAGAGAAACAAATAAAATACAAAAAGCATTAGATGAACTTGAGCGGCAGGGTAGCGCTTCATCTGTGGGCAAGTAATTTTAATCTAATTCTTAGGTATTTTTGGAGGATGGCATGAAGATAATTGGGAACCCATTTTTGATCGCATTTTTGCTTGCTGACATTCTAGTCACTCGGAATGTTATGGCCGAGAGGTTGCTGCCGATGTTGCCGTCGCACGCTGAGAACTCCAGAGCCGTAGTCACTCCTCCTGCATCCAATAGGAGGGATATCCATCTCAGAGCATTTAACGAAAAACTAGGCGTATCCGCCGATGCGCACACGCTTCATTGGCTCGACTTCGGCATTGCCCTGTCGAGGATCGCTGATGAAGAAGTTGATCGCGTTAAGTTAGACATGAAAAGTCCCGAGAAGGGGCCCGAACTCAACAAAGCACTGGTTTCGCTGGTTGAATCGGTGAATCATCTTACTTGGAACTGTGATGAGCAAATGAATGCTCTCATCGACAAACTTCAGCAAGAGCCAACTTCCGCGATCCTAATGTATGGATTTATAAAACGCATAAACTTGGGATCTTTCTCTAGTTTGGAGGTCTGCCTCCAAAAACGCGCCCGGGCGAATCTTGATAAGGCCTTTAGCAAGTCATTAGGAGGCACTACAGCCTGCTACAATCCAAGAGCGATCAGAACCGCTCTCGCAGAGACGAAAAACAAATTATCGACTGATTTATTTCCAGCTTTCGAGCGGGCTTTAATGACGAGTTCGTTCGGAGTTGAGGGAATATTTCTCCCGACCCCTTCCGATTCTAGTTGGCTCGCAAGAGTAGATCAGTCGAAACAGGATGCCTTCAAAAACCAGGTTCAGCGTCCTGTCCGAGAGGCGTTTGAATCCTATCTTCAGGAAAAAATCGAGGAACACCACTTAGCCTGCCAACAGGCCTTTACGGAAGATGAGAAAGAGTAAGACTGAGGTTGAGAGTGAAAGACAATCGGCGACCTACTTCCGACCTCTCTACCCGTTTCACCAATTTTGGATTCCTATCGTGGGTATTGTTTTCCGCACTCGTTGTCCCGCATTGGTCTCAAGCAACGGATTGTTTTGAGGCACTCGAGGTATTGAATCGGACGCAAGTCAATGGAGATCCTGTCATTATCGGAGGGGGGCCGGTGGGATCAAACTTGGCGATTCGTCTTTCAGATTTGGGGTTCCAACCTGTCGTACTTGAGAAAAGACCTGATCCTCGCATTAACGATCCCGAGTCGGGACGTACCTTCAATATCACTTTGGCGACTCGCGGATTCGCCGCAGTGTCCGACGATGTTCGAGAAAACCTTCAGAGTAAAACGGTCCCTTGTCGGGGACGTGCGCTCCATTGTGTAGATGGAACTCAAATAGTCCAGCCCTTTGGGCATGCCCCTGAACATCAGATATATGCCATCAGTAGAACTGAGTTAAACAAGACCTTAGTGAACGCCGCGAGCGAAAAAGGGGTGGTGTATCTCTTTAATACCAATATTTCGGACGTAGATTTATCTAAAGGCACTATGGATTTGCAATTTATTAACGGGAAGACGACGACCGTCCCTGGAGTTCCCATACGACAGGCGATCGGTACCGATGGAGCAAACTCGACGTTACGCCCGGCAATTGCGGCGGCGAGCGGGACCAACGAACGAACCATGACACTGAGTTCTGGTTTTAAAGCCTTTCATTTCCCCGGATTGGCTGACGGACGTCCGGTGTTTGAACCGGGACTAATGCATCACTGGCCTCGGGAAGATATTGTCGTCACCGGAATTCCGAATAGAGATGGAAGTACCAGTCTTCTTCTTGTTGTTCCACTGGCGGGGCCGCTCAGTTTCGCGCGTTTGGAAACACCCATGGACTACCAACGGCTGTTCCAAGAAAACTTTCCGGACCTGCTCGAAATGAATCCGCAGCTTCCTTCGTTACTGCATTCGCGACCGTTAAGCACCGTAAGACGCGCGGAAGCGGACCAATGGAATTTTGGTAAACAGTACCTAGTCATGGGCGATGCGGCACACGCAATGTCGTACTATTTTGGTCAGGGGACAAACGTGGGGCTGGAAGACACGACATATTTCTCCAAAATGGTGGCTGAAACCGGTATTGACAGCGCTATTGAAAACTTCGGCGCAAATCGAAAGCCCAAAACAGATGTGATTCAGGATCTTTCAGACGGAAATCATAAGATGCTTACGAAAGCCGCCATTTCGCCGGAGTTTAACTTTCGCCTGAAACTTGAGCTTGAGCTGGCGAAACGATTTCCTGATTATTTTCGCCTCCGCTACGAATATGTGGTTTTTTCTACGATGGACTTTACGATTGCCCAGCAAAGAATGGGCATTCAAGAAGGAATTATGGACCAGATTACGGCGGGACACCCGAACTCTCTCGATCACGTGAATTGGAATAACGCCGAAAAACTGATTCGAGCACGCCTTACCCCGATAACACACTAGAAGTGATGGCCAAAGCGGCTTTGCCTAGAGAATTCGGAAATCCGATTCCCAAAAATGCCAACAATCTCCTCAAAAAGGGCACTCTTTTGCTACGCTCGTCCGAGTGAGTGCGCGAAAGCGGACATTGGCGATGGCGTTACTTTTGCACAGAGTGGCTTCGCGCCGATTGGGCGCTTTTTTAAGGAGCGTAAGATGGGATTTTTAGACAAAGCAAAAAACATGGCGGGAAGCTTTAAAGGAAATGCGTCCATAATTGATAGCTTCGGCG
>JBBQIT010000507.1:0-3448 GCA_038325205.1 Bdellovibrionota bacterium | reverse complement strand
AGAACAATAAAGGCGTACAGCTGGACGTTAGTAGTCATCGTAGGATTAGCGTTACTTGCGACTTCGAGTAGCGGATCGTCTTCGCTTTGGAGTCTCTTCTTCCAATCTTCTAATACAAGCGCGAATCACCCTAACATCTTTATGAGAGACATCGCTTCCATGGCGTTTCCTCAAGTATCCTCTGAAAGCGATGTCGATGACATCCTTCAGAACTACACCCCGTACCTAAGATTTGTTCTTGAAGTCGGTAACCAGGCCGACTCCCGAACGGCGAAGAGATTAGCGCAGACCTTCGAAAAGCTTCGAACCCGTTCTCCTCACAACGCCGCTCTCTTTTTGAAGGGGCTTCGTTTTGAGATGGTTCAAAAGACGGAGTTCATGGGCGCCAGTACCGCTGCTCTTTCGAGCACTTCTCCTGAAATGCGTCGATGGGTCGGCAAGTTCATGAAAGATTGGTTGCGCGAATGTGATGAACATCTCTTCCGCGCCGTCGCCATGGAGCACAGCCCGCGCCATCGCGCTGAGTAATTCCCACATTATCTAGAATTCATTCCAAAAATAGATTAGCGTTTGGGGCCTGTGAAAGTAGCCCTAATTCATAATGCCAAATTTCCCGTGATAGGTTACGGCGGCACGGAACGTGTCGTCTGGTGGCTAGCCAAGGGCTTATCGGCCCTGGGGCATCAGGTTGTCTTGGCGTGCGAACCAGGGAGCCAATGCCCGTTTGCCGAGGTCGTGGCTTTCGATTTTTCGAAACCCTTAGCCTCGCAACTCGCTGCGCCCACCCTCACGGGGGCTGATATCCACCACTACTTTACGACCCCGGCTGAAACGCCCGAAAGACCCTACGTCGTTACCATCGAAGGTAACGGTCGGTTGGGTGAGACCTATCTTCCTAATACTGCATTTGTCAGCCGTAACCACGCCGAACGGCACGGTGCGGAATGTTTTGTCTATAACGGGCTTGATCCCGAAGAGTATCGCTTTGAACCCGAGAAGTCGGAGTACCTCATCTTCTTGGCGAAAGCTTCCTGGCGCGTGAAGAATCTTAAGGGAGCTATCCGCTTTTCTAGGGCGAAGCACAAGGAGTTGCATATCATAGGCGGTTCGCGATGGTGGCTGCCCCATTGGCGGGGGATTCACTGGGAAGGGACTTTACACGGGGCTACCAAAGCCAATTGGGTGGCCAAAGCAAAGGGGCTTCTCTTCCCGATTATCTGGAATGAGCCTTTCGGGATAGCTGTCATCGAAGCAATGGTGAGCGGGACCCCGGTGATTGCGACCCGTCGGGGCTCGTTACCCGAATTAATCACCCCACAGACCGGAAGGCTGTGTGATAACTCGCAGGATTTTCTGAACGCGATAGATGAAATAGGTTCTTTCTCTCCCGAGGATTGCAGGCAGAGAGTATTAGAGAATTTTCATTACCAGATCATGGCGGAAAATTACGTCAGTTGTTACGAGAAGGTTTTAACGGGTGAGACGTTGAACTCCAAGATTCCGCAAGCGACGGAACCTCCACAGAAATTACTTCCGTATCTTTAGTGCGGTTCGATGAGGGCTTTGGGATCAGTGAGGCATCCTAACTCGGCCCACTGAAACTGTTTGGATTCATCATTGTAAATTTGGCATTCATGGACGGGAGCGGAAAACAGATGCACGCTTACGGCAGGTTTTGAGAATGGATTAGAGATTTCGTGAATGCCGATATCGTCGTCAATATAAGAAGTTTCACCGGCAATGCGCGTTTCCTGAGGCCCACAAGAGATCAAATCGTGAGAATTGGGTTTCAAAGGTTTATAACTTTGTACCGAAAGTTTTCCGGAGATAACCGTCATCCAGCAACGTTGTCCCGCGTGATCATGAATAGGCGTTTTCTGACCCGGTAGCCATGTCAGCACCAACAATTCATAAAGATCATTTCCCGAAACTAAATTTCTTCCGTAAGTTTCTTCGCGAAAGAAGATGAAGGGAGCAAATTCGTCTTGCGGAATGTGATGTGACTTTAAGTAAGTGGTGATCACATTGCTTTTAAAGTCAGCTTCTTTTTGATTGTTCAGGAATTGGACGAGATCTTGGAGCTGGATACTATTCATGTTGGTTGCGAATTAATGCGGAATCGCAATTCGCGTGACGCTGATTGTCGAGTCGACAACGTCTACTTTTTCCCCCGTGTGCACAGACTAGCATATCGATGGTCGGTTTGCCCAGAGCCTCAATATTCATTTTAGCGACGCGATGGACGAAACGATAACTTTGGGGTAACAATTGGCCTTCGTATGCGCGGATTTTGGCTTTAGGAATGGAATTATTGGCTGATTGACCCCTTTGGACGACCCATTGGATAAGGAGATCTCATGACGACAGCGACCCAAAAAGGCTACACGAAAGAGCTTTTAGTATTACCTTTTGACCATCGAAACTCTTTCCAGGAGAAGCTGTTCGGCATTAAGGGAACTCCTACCCCGGAGCAGACCAAATATATCGCTTCCTACAAAATGATGATTTTTGAAGGATTCGAAAAAGCCGTCCAGACCGGACTCCCTAAAGAAGATATGGGAATTCTGACTGACGAACAGTTCGGTACCGAAGTTTTGGAAAGAGCCCGAAAACATAATTTTACGACCTGCATCTGCGTGGAAAAAAGCGGCCAGGATGAGTTTGATTTTGAGTACGGCAAAGACTATCCGGCTCACATTTCTAAGTTTGCCCCCACTTTTGTGAAGGTCTTGGTTCGCTACAACACCGAAGCCGATAAGACCATCAATATGCGGCAAGCCGCTCGTTTGGCGGAGCTCAGCACTTTCTTAGAAAAAGAAGGCATCAAGTACATGTTCGAACTTTTGGTTCCCGCGACTCCAGAGCAATTGGAGCGATGCCAGGGAAACAAAGCTACGTTTGACGTCGAAATTCGTCCCAAGTTAATGGTGGCTGCGATCCAAGAACTTCAAAAAGCCAAAGTCGAACCCGATGTCTGGAAATTAGAAGGTCTCGATCGTAAAGAGGACTGTGTTCGCGTCTGTGAAGCCGCCCGTGCGGATGGCCGAGATAAAGTCGGTGTCATCGTCTTGGGTCGTGGAGAGAACGAACAAAAGGTTCGTGATTGGTTGAAAGTCGGCGCCAACGTAAAAGGCGTTTGCGGCTTTGCCGTCGGCCGAACGGTATTTTGGGAGCCTCTTAAGGGATTCAAAGAGAATCGGTTAACTCGAGAACAGGCTATTGATCAAATGGCGACGATATACGGCGGCTTATGCCGGTTTTGGTTGGAAGAACGCAAAAAATAGATTGTTGAGCCTTTGTCATTGCGCGAGTCCGAAGCAACTCGCCAAATCCTAGACATAGGTAATAAAGCTAACGCTAGCGCTGACGCGAACGCTAGGTTCGAAGGCGCCTTTTTCTTTAGCGTTAGCGTCAGCGCTAGCGTTAGCTCTATTACCTAGATCTAAGG
>JBBQIT010000506.1:0-3466 GCA_038325205.1 Bdellovibrionota bacterium | reverse complement strand
TGGGACTGCAGAAAATACAACGTTGGGAGAGGCTACTTTTGATTTTGTTACGGCAGCTCAGGCGTTTCACTGGTTTGATGCGGATAAATGTCGGATTGAATTTCAAAGAGTGCTTCGCAACTCAGGTTGGGTGGTTCTCATCTGGAATTTATTGAGGCAGGATGGCGCTCCTCTTGTCGAAGCCTACGAGAAGATATTGCGGTCCTTTGCCACCGAACCGGAAAAGGTTCCCGATCGGAATATCCGCCGCCATGAGATGGTTACTTCTTTTTTTAGGCCAGAATTATCAGGGTTTCGTCAGTTCACGAATGAGCAGAGACTAGACCTTCAGGGGCTCTTAGGAAGAATCCTATCGACTTCGTATATGCCACAGTCAAATCATCCGTCACATCGTGGGATGGTGAGTGCGGCAGAGCAAGTATTTGGTGAGTATCAGAGCAAAGGGTTAGTCACTCTCGAGTACGATACCTTCGTCTATTTTGGCAAGCCTTGAACTCCTCCCCGTAACGCCGTCGATACGCATCGGAACTAGGGATTCTGCCCAGGATATGGCATCCTGAGCTTTCCATGACGTCTGATATTTCTATTTCTGTCATCATTCCCGTCTTTAACGGGAAGCCATTCTTAAAATTGGCAGTGGAAAGCGCTTTGGAAGCCGCGTCTGACAGCACTGAAATTCTTTTGGTCGACGACGGCAGTACCGATGGAGGCGTAGAAGCTTTACGATCTCTCCCGGTACGAATCGTTCGGCGTGAAGACAATAGGGGGATTGCGTCGGCAATTAATCTCGGAATCATAAACGCCAGGGGCAAATATATTACTGTGCTCGACGCCGATGATTTGATGTCGAGGAACGGTTTAGCGTTGCGACTTGGAGTGGTTAAGGACCATCCGCAGTTTTCGGGGATTGCTGGAATTCCCGAAGCTATCATTGATGCTCAAGGAAAGGTGCTTCCCCAAAAGCATCTCCTTACTCAGGGATATCAGTTGCCCTCATTATTAAGCTTAGCGTTTTTTAAATCGGGCGGGTTGTTCCCGTGCCTGTTGTGGCTATTTCTCTTGGAAAAGGAAAAAGTAGTGAAGGTAGGCGGACTGGATGAGAGCCTCTCCAGCGCTTTCGATTGTGACCTGATCTTTAGACTCTTATCTATGGGTGAGATACCGGTCCGGCCGTTTCCGGTCGTTTCCCGGAGGTGGCATGGAACGAATCATTCGCATCAAGTGTCAGGTAAGGGGCGTATCCTAAATCCTACCACCCAAAAAGAGGTTATCCAGGTCTGCCAAAAATACGGCATTCCTGTGGGAACCACGTTTTCACTTTGGGAAGACGGTTTTTAAAGCACTACTCGCAAGTTTTGCCGGCCGCAGGAGCTGCAGGCTTTGCACTGGCTTGAGTGGGCTTTGCCAAGCTTACGATGCACGCACTCTCTTTAGCGTCCGTTAACTTCTCAGTCGCTTCGAAAATGGGCTCTCGTGGCCAGAGCGAAACTAGCTCGAGCGCGTTGTCGCGAAGGCCATAAGTCTTATTCCAATCTTCATCAGAAACTTCGACCTTAAGCATTTTGGCGATGCTAACCAAACTTCCGATAAGCTCAGAATCAGACGGCAAAAATCGATTCATAGATTCTTTGAAGCGCTGTTTTTTGAACTGAAGGTAACGAGACATCAAAACAGGCGCGTCGACCAAAGCGGTTCGGTTTACGACTAAGATCAGCTGATTGTTGTTTTCGCTGATGTCAGCCACCAAAGGAAGAGCCCGACGGTTGAAAGAGGCCAAGCTCGACATGTACCGATCTAGAGCATCTACGAAGTAACGCGTGCTTACTCCACCGCAATGGCTCTTCATGCGATTGCGGTAGTCGCCTACCGTTTCCACTGCTTTTTGGAAGTCAGCGACGTCAGAAGGCGAAAAAGTAGCGGCTAGGCTTCCGTTGGCCGTGGCCGCGACTCGGCCGAAGCTTTCTTCGTCTTCGTATTTAATAAAATATTTTTGATTGGCGACCAAAAGATTCCGCGCTTCGTCGAAAACGAAACGGGTTTGTCCGTACATCTCACTCACGTGCGATTTAGCGGGAGAGCTCACGTTAGCGGTGCGCTTCGCTGCCTTGGCTCTGGTCTGCGAGTGGGCCTTGGCCTTGGGTGGTGCTGGTACGGGTCCGTGAACCGGTGTGGCTTCCACAGGTGGTGTCGACGGCTTGGCTACTTCTGCTCCGATGCCGTTTACGGCAAAACCTAAAAGCAGGGAAACTACTACTCGTGAGATAACTTGCATCAATTCACCCCTCTAACGATGACCGACATTTCATACGCCTGGCCCCAATCGTAAGGTATCCGAACTATCATGAGCCATTCAGGCTGGCAAGCCGGAGTTCGGCCCTGGGGAAGGCTTTCGCGCCGAGCCGCCAACATAAAAAAAGAGCGGAGTTTCGAGCAATGGCTCAAAACTCCGCCTTTCAATTGACTGCTTAACCTTTGCCTACGTAGTGGCAGGTTTCTCCGGTGCTTTTTCAGCCGGAGGGTTCCCGTCATCTTTTTTGGGGGCGGGTTTGTCCCCATCAGTTTTTACGTCCTTTTTGGCCTCGTTGAGGTCGGTCTGCACTTTTTTGAGTGCTTCCTCAGCAGCTTTCAACTTCGCTTTCTGTTTGGCGAGTTCGGCCTCCGCTGTAGAAGCCTTTTTGTTGGCTTCATCTAGGTTCTTTTTGGCTCCATCCAACTGCGCCTGCAACGCTTTCTTGGTTTCGTCTAGCTGGGTTTGCGCAGCCTTTTTCGCCTCGTCGAGTTGGGTTTGTGAGGCTTTCTTTGCTTCCTCGAGTTGTGCTTTGGAAGCCTTCTTCGATTCCTCTAGTTGGCTTTGCAAAGTGGCGTTTTTGGTCGACAGATCCTTTATCTGACCGGAGTCTGCCGTTTTCCCCTTCGCCGCTTTATCTAGAATGCCTGACACCTCCGCCATTTTTGCTTCGGCAGCCTTCAACTGCACATTAGCCTCGTTCACTTTCTCCTGGGCCTTAGCAACGTCATCTTTGTCTTCCTCGATTTTTGCGGTAGCGGCGTCTTGGTTAGCCTTGATATTCTCAGGCTTCAATACCAATTGATCGAACTTTCCGGCCGCAAGCGTTACCTCGCAGACTGGCAATAATCCGGGACCAGGCTCCGCGCAAAGCGAAGTTACCGCAGGCTCGTACAAGGGCTTTGCTGTGGGGGTCGCCGTTGCCAGTTTAGTAAGAGTGAGAGTGCCTACCGTGGTAGCGACGCCCTTATCGTCCTTAATGACTAGCGGATAATCGTACTTCGGCTGGTTGGCCGCTAATGACGGGGGAATTACATACGAGAGAGAGAACCTTGGATCTTTCTTTCCTTCAATCACCGGCGCAGTCGCTGGGACATCTAGAAATTCCACGGCACCTGCCTTTTGTTGGTCCGGGGGAAGGGGTTTGTTGTCGGGACTAATGCCAACGTGACGAAGAAA
>JBBQIT010000505.1:0-3467 GCA_038325205.1 Bdellovibrionota bacterium | reverse complement strand
GGGCGGCGTGGTCTTTCAAAAGGGTATCTATTTTTTGATGCTCATTCAGCCCTGGCTTTCGATCCGCTTTGATCTCAACATCCCCAAAGGGGCGATGACCATCTCTAACCACCAATCCCATTTAGATTCTTTCCTTTTTCTTTCGCGCATCGCTGGGATCCGATTCCTTTGCAAAATTTCACTCTTTTATATTCCTCTGCTCAACCTCTGTATGCTGATGATGCGACAGATTCCGGTACGGCGCGGGAACCAGACTTCGTATTGGAAAGCGATGGAACAAATTCGAAAAGGATTGCGAGAGGGAGACGCGATTCACGTCTATCCAGAAATGACTCGGCAAACTCCGGGAGTGCCCGGCCTCCAAAAATTTCACTTAGCCCCTTTTCATATCGCGATTCAAGAACGAGCCATCGTGGTTCCTATCGCTATCTCTGGAAGTGGCAGAACGTGGCCAAAAGGAAAGATGGGGATAAGTTTTCGACAACCGGTAGTCGTAAAATCCTTACCTCCTCTAGAGGCTTCAGAATTTAAGAGTGCCGATGCTTTAGCTTTGGAAGTCCGACGGAGTATCGAGGAGTTTTTAAAGAGCGGTGTCTATGCATAGCCGCATTCGCCTTTGCATTCCTGTTTATAACAATCCCGCGACTATTATCACTGTCATCAAGGAATGCCTGGAGAAAACTGTCCTTCCCCTTGTCGTCATTGACGACGGATCTCAAACTCCTGTGAATGAGCTGTGTAAGGATGAAATTTTCCGTGAGGCTTTGGCTTCCTCGAGACTAGTGATTCTTCGTCATCCCATAAATGAGGGAAAAGGAGCCGCTTTGCGAACGGCTTTCAAAGACTCGGTGGCCAAAGGCTACACGCATTTACTCAACGTCGACGGGGACGGACAGCATTTGGTCAGTGAGATTCCCCAATTTATTTCGGCGATTCAAAAAAATCCTTGGGCGCTTATCATAGGCAATAGAAGACTAGATGCCGCCCACGTCCCGGAAGTCTCGCGATTCGGGAGGAAGTTTTCCAATTTTTGGGTGCGCTACGAAACCGATGCCAAAGTCGCCGATTCCCAATGCGGAATGAGGGCGTATCCCCTGTATTTACTTCAAGGGATCCGCTTTTGGACGACGGGCTTTGAATTTGAGATCGAAGTTTTAATTCGGTTTCTTTGGCGCCGTGGAGAAGTGAACGAGATTCCCATCGAAGTCCTCTACCAACCTCCTCAAGAAAGAGTCAGCCACTTTCACAAGTTTACCGATAATGTTCGCATCTCCTCTCTCAATACGCTTTTGGTGATCGCTCGATTATTCCGGGAAGGCTTCCAGCCTTTGCCGGCAGGGATTGCGGTAGGCTTAGGCGTTGTCATCGGTTGTTCTCCGCTTTACGGATTGCACGCGATCATAGCTGTCTTACTAGCCTTCTTTCTCAAATTGAATGCCGTGCTCTTGGTGATAGGAACCCAAATTTCCATTCCACCCCTAGCGCCACTTCTTGCGGCGGCTTCTTTCTATATTGGAGGGTGGATCCGCCAGTCTCTTGCTCTTCCGATATCTGCTTACCTTGATTGGCCTTTAGGAGCTTTAGTTTTGGGCACGGGATTAGGAACCATCGCCGGTGGAATTACCTATCTCGTCGTCGTTCTCTCCGAGCGACGAAAAAATAGAACCAACGTCGTCGCTTGGAATGGAAGAATGCGGGGAGGCGTTGGAAATCATTTTCTGAAAGCAGTAGCAAAAGTCTTCGGCCTTAGGAGCGCCTATTTCTGTCTTTATTTCATTGTCCCTTACTTCTATGTTTTCGCCCCGAAAGGCCGCCGAGCGCTTCACGAGTACTATGGTTACGTAGCACCCGATAAAAGTGCGTTTCGCCATCTCATTTTAATTTTGGGGCATATGCATCGTTTTGGTCAGATTATTTTAGACAGGCTGGCGCAGACAGAGTCCAAAACGCCTTATTTTGAATTTGTCTCGACAGGGTTTGAGAACATTAAAGAACCTTTAACAAGTGGCGAAGGAATTATTCTGCTATCGGCCCACGTGGGAGCGTGGGATTTGGCGAGCGCTTACGTTTATCATCACCAGGTAAATCAGCCATTTCACTTGGTGCAGTACGGCGATCCCGTGAAGAATATCGAAAAATTTAAAGGAAGCGACGAGGTGCTCCCTCCGAAAGTGATCTATTCTAATCGCGAGCAAGTCCCCATTCTCTCCTTGCACCGATTGCTTGCGGAAGGTCGTGCCGTTGCTTTGATGGGCGATAGACCGATTGGAAAGCACTTTGAACTCATTCCTTTCTTCGGACATTTAGCGCCTTTTGATACTACGGCTTTCAAATTGGCGGCGACAACAGGAAAGCCTCTTCTTTTCAGTTTTAATTTTAAGGGAGCGGGAAGAGCCTATAGGTTTTCAGCAACCCCTAAGCGGTATTATAAGTATGCTCCGGGAAGAGATCGAGACGAGCAATGTCGTGAGTGGGCTCAAGAATTTGCGACTTGTTTGGAAGAAAAGGTCAGAGAGTATACCGATCAGTGGTTCAATTTCTTTCCATTCTGGTCAACCCCACCAGCGCCTCCCGGGCCTTTAGAGCGAATCACCTTTGCGGATTCGAAAAAGACCAGCGCCACATTGATTCCCACGACGGCGTAAACCAGCCAGTTCGAAAGTTGGCTGGGCACCTGACGTTCAACCCAACGACGCCAAACTATTTCCAAAGTCAAAAGTCCAAGCCATGCGAAAGCTAGCGTTCGCATGATGCCCAGGGATCTAAATCTCATATTCGCCCACTTCGATATCCACTTTGAAATCGTCTCGCTCTATCCGGACATGAAGCGGGATATTGCGGAGGTCATAATTTCCAAAAGTGAGTGTCGTCTTTTTGTCCGCTGTCACGTTTAGGGAGCTTAGCCTGCTTTGGGCATCCAAAACCTTGTCGCTGGTACTCTTGCTCTCTCCATTGGAAGGTAGAATCAAGAGTTCACGCAAAAGCGAATAAAATTGCCGAAGTTTGGGCTCATATTTTCGGAGCGGCTCAAAGTAGATATCGAACTTAGGCTCGTCCTTGCCTCGGGAGTCAGTAATTCGAAACATGCTGTTCCCAAAAGGAGACAATCCCACAATAACGATACTCTCTGGCTTAATAGAAACCACTCCCTGAAACTTCTGAGATCTTCCGCCACTGAGCTCCATGGTTATGAAATGACGATAGTTTCCGTCAGGGTAGAGCTGGGTGGAAGCCTTGCTTGGATCCGAAACTTGATAATGAGTGCATGCGGCAAGGCTCAAAATCAAAATAAACAAGAGTTTAAGAAACTGGGGTTTGAGAGTTTTCATTTAAGCTTCTCTTTTAGTATCCGGCGTTCTGAAAGATAAGCGGGACTGAGCGAGAGGGCCTTCTCCCACGCCGTTCTTGCTTCTGCCGTCTGGTGAAGACACAAATAATAATCTCCGAGAGATGAAAAATAGCGATAG
>JBBQIT010000504.1:0-3471 GCA_038325205.1 Bdellovibrionota bacterium | reverse complement strand
CTTTTAAGTTTTTTCTCAGATAAGCGATGAGGTCGTCAGTTGCTTTGCGATTACCACTCTTTTTAAAGGAACGATAAAGATCCATCGGATCCTCCACCAGCTGACACCGATCCCCTTTAAAGCAATTGGCCACTCTATCTTCGAAGTTGGAAGAATCTAATCTCCATACGGAATCGTTGGAGATTGACTCGTGGTGCTCTCTTATCTTCGTCCCAACAGTCGAAAGACCCTTCTCCTCTTTAGCAGACCTTTTCTTGGCGATTGGGTTCAAGTCGGATTTCGAAATACGATCGGTTGAGTGTGATTCCGAAGACAGTCGGGGTTGTTTGACTCCGTGGCCAAATAGATACCAACACACGCCTACCGCTATCAAGATCACGAAAATGCTGCGCAGGTATTTGTTTGTCATGCGTCTATCCTAATCGTGTTTCTGCAAATGAGGTAATGCGAGGCACGAACCATCGGTACTTTGCTTGGACTTACGGTGGACTTAAGAGGAATGCTGGACTTTCGGCCTGACTGGTAACTATTCGATTTTATTGGTCGGGGTGGCCGGATTTGAACCGGCGACCTCTTCGTCCCGAACGAAGCGCGCTAGCCACCTGCGCTACACCCCGCTAGAAAAATCAGAGAGTGACTAAGGGCTTGGGGAGCCCTGGTGAAAAACTTCTTTGAAAGGCGTTTTCGGCTTCCACTTTTAGCCAAATCAATTGGGCCTCTACTTTTTGACGAATCAATTCGAGCTCGTCGTCCGTGGAATCTGCGGGGACCGGTATCGGTTTCCCGTAAACGATCACGCACTTACTAAACGGTAACGGAAGGTAACATTGATTCCATGCTTTTTTAAAGATGAATCTTCGACGAGCAGAAGCCGCACCTGGGACAATCGGCCGGCCGGTCTGTTGAGCCAATTTAACGATTCCGGGCTTCACTTTATAGATGGGCCCTCGGGGACCATCGACCGCCAAAGAGGCGTTAAAGCCCTCCTCTTTTACGGCATCTATCAAGCCCTTTAATCCGCCAGCCCCTCCGCGAGAGCTTGATCCGCGGACCACGTGATATCCGTACCATTCCAAAAGCCTTCGCATCCGTTCGCCATCTTTGCTTCGGCTGACCATAACGGCCATCCGGGAGAAGGCAAACGAGCCCACCAATAAAAGCTCGTCTCCATGCCAGTGTGCATAGAGATGGGAGGTCGCGTCATCATTTCGGGGTTTGTCACGGTGCTCAACGCGCCATAACCGACTGTAAATCCAGTAGAACCCGGCGAGGCATGTGATGAGCGTCAGGTCGGCAAAGCGCTTTAACATCGATTCAACCGGTAACAAAATCCATCCGATGAGTAAAGCAACATGAAATCTAATGCAAAAAAGGTCGGAAATCGTAATAAACGACCTAGTCTTAAAGCCTTCGACGCCGAGAAAGGGCTTCGCCATTTTAGCGATGCCACCAGCCAGGAGCTGGCTACGGTGCTGGCGGCTATCGTCGGCGAACTCGACTTTGCCCTATCTACCGATAGTGCGACAGCAAAAGAGCGCGCCACCATGATAGCGATCACCGCCGCCGAACGAGCGTTAGCGCTCGCCCGAAACCTTCGTTATTTCTCAGTGCATTCGAAACTGAGTTCCCAAGTGATCGATCTTTCTCAGGTAGTGCTGGATACGGTAGAACTCGTAGAAAAGGAGCTCGAGCACGCCCACGTTAAGATCGGAGTCCTCGCAGAAGCTTCCTCTTACGTCGAAGCCGACCCAGGCGCCCTTCAACAGACTTTGCTCAATCTCCTGGCCCACGCCAAAGATGGTTTGCCCAAAGGCGGACAAATCACCGTTTCGCTACGCCAGTCGGGAAAGACCATCGAAATTCGTTGCACCGATAACGGCCGGGGAATCCCTGAGTCAGAACTCGACTACCTTTTTGAACAAGCGCCTTCGGAACCTGGGCAACCTTCGCAACCACGTCCCCAACGATTAGGGCTTCACGTCGCGAAAGCTTTGATTCAAGCGCAAGGCGGAGATCTTACCGTTCAATCTCGCGAGGGATTAGGAACGTCGGTCACTTTAAGTCTTCCCTTCGATCCCAAATTGCCAAAGCCAACTCCTTTCCACGAAGAGAGACGCCACCGTCGCATTCCACTTTCGCTACCGGTAGAACTTTTCTTAAGCAAAGGGCAAACCACCCTTCATTCGGAACTCTGCACGCTAAGCTACGGTGGCTGCTTCACTTTGATGACAGGCCCTCAAGCGGAATTGTTGCCCGAGCTTAACGATATCGTCTCGCTTCGCATTCGCTATTTCGGTGAAGAGTCTTTGGAGATTTCCAAAGGCCGCATCGCCTCGGTCTCGTGGGCCGGCAATCGATCGGGAATAGGAATTGAGTTTTTAGAGCTAGACGCCCGCGCCAAAAAGCTTCTAGAAGCGATCCTGAAAAGTCATAGCACTTAACCATTTAAAATTATTTACCTTTCTGGCTAAGGCAAAGACCCACGGGAAAGTCCTTTACGCTAACCAAGGCTCGGGCGATGCTGATTTTTTAAGCCCTTTGGGGGTCAAAGTCCGTCATGAAGATCTGCTTCGTCGTAAGATCCGTTTATAGCCAAATCTCGACTTACACGACTACACATTTGGCTTTTGAAGCGCACAGACGTGGACACCGCGTTTCGTACACGACCGTTAGCAGTATGTCGTTTACCGATAAAGAACGAGTCTTAGCGACGGTAATCTCCCCCACGACTCCTTGTAATAACCGAACTACTTTTTTGGAATCTCTCAAAGGCGAGCTCTCCGAACGTGAAGAGGTTTGTCTTAGCGACTACGATGTGGTCGTCCTTCGCTATAATCCAAACGAATCCGATGGCGATCAAGGGAGAATCAACCCTTCACTCGAGTTTGGCCGGTTGCTTAAATTACAGGGAGTATTCGTCGTAAATGATCCGGGTGGGCTGGCGAAAGCTTCGAGCAAAATGTATCTCTCTTCCCTTCCCGCCGACATTCGAGCCAAAACTCTGATCACGCGAAGCACCGTTAAGATAAAAGAGTTTCTCAAAGAATTAAGAAAGCCCGCGATTATTAAGCCTCTTTCCGGGTTCGGCGGCCAGGATGTGTTCTTTATCCGCAATCAGAAAGAGATCAACATCAATCAAATCATTTCTACGGTGAGTAAGAATGGTTATGTCATGGCGCAGGAATATTTACCCGCGGTGAAAAAAGGCGATAAGCGGCTGCTTCTTGTGAATGGTTCGCCCGTTTTCATCGGAAAACAAGCAGCGATGTATCGTCGCATGTCACCTAAAGGCGATATTCGTAGTAATATACATGTCGGGGGAACTCGTAAGAAAGTCGAGTTCACCGAGGTCGAGGCTAGAATCGCAGAAGCGATCCGGCCTAAGCTAATCGCTGATGGTCTTTACTTCGTGGGAGCCGACATCGTAGGCAACAAGCTCCTCGAAGTGAACGTATTTTGCCCCGGCGGAAT
>JBBQIT010000503.1:0-3472 GCA_038325205.1 Bdellovibrionota bacterium | reverse complement strand
CTTGGAACTGGGCAATAAAACCGGCACCGACAAAACCAACTTTGAGCTTTTCCATTGAAATCTCCTTAGTCAAAAAAACGTCATGAGTTTTGGAGTTATATGGGACGTGGCGAACCACGGCCTGATGTAGCCGGATGTCGTTCGGTTAAACGAATCGCTTCGTAGCCGCCTTGCGCTCGGAAGTAGAGGAATAAAATTCCAAAAATCAAAGTGAGCAAAGCAGGAAGAACTGCGACCCATTTGTACGTCATCATCGCCGAGTAATGTCGGGCTGTTTCCACTTCACGAATCACTCGAGGATCCGAAATGGTGGCGGTCCGTTTCTCGTCGATGCCGCCATGAGGGGCGACTAGTTCACGAACTTGAGGGCTCAAAGATTCGACGGCGTAATGATCTTGAACGGTTCCCATGGCCGTAACCATGAGTTTACCGGCCGAGAACATTCCAGCGCCTCCTAAGAGGGCCAAGAGCAACGCTCCGCCTTTCGGGAATCTTTCAGAGACTACGCCCAGCATTGTGGGCCAGAAGAAGGTTTTTCCGAAACCAAAGATGGTCGCTGCGGCGAACACCATCATGGCCGACGTCGAGCTGCTCAACCAGACAAGTCCAATCGCTGAGAGCAAGGAAGCTAAGGTCAGCATTCCTAACGGACTAAGCGCTTTAATAAGCGCTCCCGCGAAGAACTGACGAAGGATGAACATGATTCCTGCCGTGTAAACCAATAGCAATACGCCTTGGATACCGACGAGGTTTTGCACCAAGTTGCCTACCCATTGGTCCGGGCCGAGTTCGGTGGCTGCCGTCATCATCATCAATACGACAAAGAGGACGAACAGGGGACGAAACGCTTCTTGGAACATCTCTCCGTAAGAAACGCCTTGGGCCACGCGTTCGGTTTGCGGGAATTTTTCACCAAAGATTAAGTATCCGTAAATTAAAGTCGGGATAAGGATCAATCCTACTTTTATTTTCCATCCCATGCTCATCGCAGCGGTACTGACACCGGCGACATCTAAATGCATTCCTTTAGTGATGGCATAACCTAAGAGTCCACCCAAGATCATACCGCCAGGCCACCAGGCATGGAGCATGTTCAGATGTTTGGTTTTGCTATCCGGAAAAATTGTTGCGACGAGTGGGTTAGCAACGGCTTCGACAAGTCCGTTGGCCAAACCAATCAGCAGGGTCGCGTAATATAGTTGCGAGAAGGTTGTGGAGAAGATCGTAAGAGCGATTCCGCCGATGTGTCCGAAGAAAGCTAACCCGAGAAGGGTTTTCATTCCCAGAGTGTCTACTAGGAAACCGCCGAGAACGATGGTGATGGCAAATCCCCAAACGCCGGGGCCCATCAAGCTTCCCATTTCCGTATCGGTAAACCCAAAGTCCCCTTTTAATTGGGGGATGATGTCGGTTCGGATCGAAAAGGCCATCGCGGTTGCGATGAGAGCAAAACAACTGGCAATAAAAAGTTTCCGCTGATTCATTCCACACGCTCCTACTATTAAGGAGAGCGCTCTCGAGAAGTTGTGCCATTTCGCGCACCACTATTTAGAAGCGCTCTTTATGGTCGACCGTAATGGCAGGCATAGCGCGATGTGTCAAGGATCTGTTTGGATGGAAAAGGGGCCGCGAGGGCCCCAAAAGAGTAAGCTAACTCACTAATATTTTAGTGTTTTCCGAAGACCTCGAACTGCTCTACATGGAAGCTCGGGTCAGATTTGATAATAATGGTCTTAGAGAATCTGTCCTCGAGCTTGTGCACGTGGACCCGTTCGTCTTCGAGCATCTTAAACGTGACATCGGGATTGGCGAAAACCACGATGTTCTTCGTAGATCCCAGGGCCTCTTTTTCGATCTCTCGGAAGATTTCAAAGCAGATCGTGCGACGACTCTTATGGTAGCCGCGCCCTTCGCAGTTCACGCAAGTCTCGGTCAGGTAACGAACGAGATCCTCATGAGTGCGTTTTCGGGTCATCTCGACAAGGCCAAGATCCGAGATCTTTAAGATGTTCGTGCGAGCTCTATCTTCTCCCAACGATTCTTGGAGCGCTTGATAGACCTTTTCCCTATTTTCGCCGCTTTCCATGTCGATGAGATCGATGATGATGATGCCGCCGACGTTACGGATGCGAAGTTGGTAGGCAACTTCCTTCACCGCTTCTAGGTTGGTCTTTAAGATAGTCTCTTCTAGGCTCTTGGAACCTACGTAGCGGCCCGTGTTGACGTCGATAGCGGTAAGCGCTTCCGATTGATCGATAAGCAGATAGCCGCCCGATTTGAGCCAAACCTTCTTACCTAAAGCGCGCGAGATCTCCGCTTCGATGCCGTAATGTTCAAATAGTTGAGACGGTCCTTTGAACAGTTTCACGCGGCCTTTGAGGCGGGGCATAAACTGGCCAATGAACCGCAATACGTGTTCGTACTCATCCGCATCATCGATAACAAAGGAATCGACTTCATCCGTGAAAAAGTCGCGGACTGAGCGCATGGCTAGCGAAAGATCTTCGTGAATGAGAGCCGGAGCTTTTTTGCGAGCAGCATCACGTTTAATGCGAGTCCAAAGCTTAACGAGATAATCCGTGTCTGCTTTTAAATCGCGGAAGGATTTACCCTCGGCCACGGTACGAATAATAAATCCAACGCCTTTGGGGCGAATTCTTTTAAGGAAGAGGTCTCTCAAGCGGCGACGTTCGCGCTCGTGTTCAATTCGCCGTGAAATCCCGACGTGTTTTACGGTCGGCATCAAGACTAAATTTCGTCCGGGTAAGCTAATGTGAGTCGTTAACCTGGCGCCTTTTGTCCCGATGGGGGCTTTGGCGACTTGGACCAAAATCTCTTGGCCTTCTTTAAGAAGGTCCTGAATATTGGCGCGAACTCGGTTGCGACGATTCTGGTAGCGTTTTTTACCGTAAGGTTGGCGGCGTTGGGGGCGTCGGTCGGACTGACCTTCTCCGTTTCGATCGTCGTCAGGGCCTGCGGCGCGTTCGCCTCCCTCTTCGCCACCTTCCTCTTCGTCGTCATTTTCTTCTTCGACTTCGACGTCGCTACCAAAAGGATCGTCGGTAATATCATCGACATAGAGAAAGGCAGTTCTTTCGAGGCCCAGTTCCAAGAAGGCGGCTTGCATGCCCGGGAGAACCCGTTTTACGACTCCCTTATAGACGTTGCCGACTACGTTTCGATCTTCTTCTCGCTCAATATGAAGTTGGCGGATTTCGCCATTTTCCAGCGTGGCCACTCGCGTTTCGTAGTGGCTAGCATTAACCAAAATCTGTTTGCTCATTTCAACTCGGCTCCCTAGGGGGAAAAATTACACAGTTCGTAGGTAACCATTCAGCTCCGACAACGGCATCGCTCAGAACCCGCCGCTCTCTTCGTCATCCCCTCCGCGCGGGTGCTCATTTACTCACGTGTAAACTCCGCTCCCGTGCTCACGGATTCCTCGATATCGACGGCTTCTGAACGATGCTCT
>JBBQIT010000502.1:0-3477 GCA_038325205.1 Bdellovibrionota bacterium | reverse complement strand
CACTCCCCCGGTAGTGAATAGACGGAGATCTTCGATCCGATCTTGGACGGTCATCCGAGATTGGTAACAAACCTCGCTATAAAGCTCGCACGAAGTAAATCCTCGACTTTGGGCGGCTCGGAAAACGCGTTCCAGGTCGATCTCACGCAAGCGATGCATGATTCTCGAGTTAACCATTTTCTCTTTCTAAATACTTTTCAATAAACTTTAAATTGGAGCGGTGCGTCCGAACAAAACGGGATAAGAAGTGTTAAAATACTACCATGGAAGATACCAACAGCCAAAGAGTCCGAAGCATTCTTATGCCCATTTTCGCGCTGCTGCTCACAAGTTTAACGAGCTGCGCTTCGAAACCCTCAATGAAAGTGGAGCGAGAATCGATCGAAAAAAATAGCGAGAGCTTTGCGATCTTAAGTGACCGAGTCAAAGATCAAGATGACAAGCTCGAACGTCTGACCATTTCCATTAACGATCTTTCCAGGCAGTTGGCCAAAGCGGAAAGACAGATCGCGAGAAGCAGAGAAGAGAAGTTAGCTTCAGTGACACGCAATGGAACGGTACCTCTGCAGAAGTTACGTCCGACGGATGAAGCTGATGAAGTTGCTGAAGTATTGAAAGCGGTCGGTGGTGAGGATGGCGAGGCCATTGCGGACTCTTCGCAAGAAACCATTCATTGGTACTACGACGGAGTGAGACAGGTTAGAGATGCCAAGTACGACGAAGCGATTCGCTCATTTCGAAAATTTCTAGAAGAGAGTCCAGAACATGTATACGCCGACCGGTCGGAGTATTGGATCGCAGAAAGCTACTTTAGAAATAAGGAATACCAACTCTCTATTTTGTCAGCGAATGGAATGGAAGCGCATCATCCCTATAGCCTTCGACTGCCGGACGCTTTGCTTTTAAAGGCCCACTCATTCCGCGCGATGGGACAACGAGACGACGCTAGAGAAGCGCTTCGCCAAGTAGTGACTCGTTTTCCGACGAGCCGTTTGGCCGACAGCGCCTCTAAAGAGCTGGCACAAATGTCCTTAGAATCGGCAAGTCCCGCTAGAGCGCCAGTTTTGATCGACGATCAAATACAATAGGAGAACGCCCAAGTGCTCCGAACTTTTCTGACCCCTGTCATAGTCCTTTTCTCTCTAACGCTCGCCACTGGAGCTAGTTGGGCGAAAAGCCCCTACAAATATTCTATCGATGCTTATCATGCCGAGCAGACACTCGCGTCTCTCAGCGGGCGGCCCAGGATTCAAGAGAATGAGTGGCTCAGTATCATCGGAGAAAGAAAAAGCTCTCAGTATCGCGTCGAGCCGGGCGACACCCTTTGGGGGGTCGCGAAAAAGGTATTTCATAATCCATTTCTATGGAGAAAGTTGTGGGAAGTGAACGGATTCCTGACCAATCCCCATGAGATCTCGACGGGAACGCTCCTGTCGTATTACCACGATGGCGGAGGCCGAGATCTTGCTTCTGATGCCACGCCAATTTTGCGAATTCCTTTATTAAAACTGTTACCGCCGAGCAAAGGTCTCGCAGATTTGGATAGCGATTCGGTAATCAATAAAGATATTAAGAACTCATTTCGGCCGGGTCTTTTTGTGCTAACTCCCGAAGAGCCTATCTTAGGAGAAGTTTCCGGAGCTTATATTCACGGAGAAGTGATTCCTATTTTGAACTCGATGTACGTAGAGCCCAGCGACGAAAACTCGCCTTTACAAGTCGGAAAAAAATATTCTATCGTCCATATCGAACGGTCCTTAAGAGATCACACCAAGCCTGGCACCCCTCTGATCGGAACGCTGGTTCGCGTCGTAGGCGAAATGGAAGTCGTTGAGCCCGGCGAGCACCTTTTTAAAACAACGTTGACCAGTGTCATTGCGCAGATTCATCGAGGCGACAAAATTATTGCTCTCCAGCCCCCAGTCCAGTGGTCTTTGAAACTAGATCCTCCCAACGATCTTCAGACGCGTATCGTGATGGGCGAAGACCCTGACTATCGCTACTTCGGACAAGGGCAATTGGTCCTTCTGAATAAAGGCGGCGTCGATGGAATGAAGAACGGCTTTGTTTTTCGGGTATGGCGAGCGCTAGATCCCGAGACGAATAAAGAAGAAGGCGTCGAACCAGAGTCGCTGGGTGATATTCAGATCATCTACTCCGGTCAGCTCTCCGCTGTGGGCTACGTCATGCGAAATGTCGAGCCTTTGCAGATAGGCGATACCTTAGTGCCCCGTCAGACCTTTTCTGATCCCCCACCTCCCAAAGTGCATCCGCGGGATGCCGTAGAGATCAACTGACCCAAAGAATGGCCTGGGAGTTAGCATTGGATGCTCCCTACTGCTTATTGAAATCCTAGCTTTATTTCGCTTTTCTAATCCCATGTCGACAGGATCATGGGCTGAAGAACAAATCGATGAATGGTGCGCCAAGTCCGGCACGTTACGCCTCGCAGTCCCGGTAAACTCCTTACTCTCCCAAATCGACACTCCTCCTAAAACGCTTTATGTGCGAGGGGATGCTTCTTTACTAGAAACCTTTTGTATCGCCGTTGTAGGAACTCGAAACGCTTCTGGCTACGGCCTGGCAACGGCGTTTCGATTTGCGGGAGATCTCGCTCGTCGAGGTGTGTGCGTCGTAAGTGGTTTGGCGCGTGGAGTGGATACCGCCGCCCACCGCGGGACGGTGCTTGCCAAAGGAAAGACCATTGCGGTTTTGGGGCACGGATTGGATCGCGTTTATCCAGCTCAGAACGCGAGGTTGGCGGAAGAAATTGTGGCGACCGGAGGTTGCGTCGTTTCTGAATATGCGCCGGGAGTTCCGCCACTCAAGCCCCATTTTCCTCAACGCAATCGAATCATCGCGGGGCTGTCTAAAGGAGTCGTTGTGATCGAGGCGGCCGAGAAAAGTGGCTCGCTGATCACCGCCCGATATGCTGCCGATTATGGACGTGAAGTCTTTGTTCCCCCTGGTCGAATCGAGGGGGGCGACTATCGAGGAAGCCATTGTCTGATTCAAGAAGGCGCGCGACTTGTTTGTAATGTAGATGAGGTGATGGAGGAATTTAAGATCTCGCCCCACGCCTTTCTTGCTACAGAAAGTGAAGAAGACTCTCGGGTTAGATCTCTTTGGCAGTCTCGCTTTAGCGGCGAAGTCCGCACGCTAGAAGACTTATTTCAGATTTGCCGCTTGGGTCTTCCCGATCTATTGACGCAACTAGAGATTGCCGTGTCACGCGGTTGGGTGGCTGATCTTGGGGGGCAAAGGTATGCGTTAGTGACTTGCAGCGCCTAAAAGAAATGACGGATTCAAAAACGTAACTTGCCAAATACAAAACAATTTTCGAGAATATAGACAGTTCCTAATTCGCTTCTTTAAATACTAAAAAAAATTGAGAGACAGAATATTAAATATCCTGAGTTTCTTGTCTCAATCTCTGCTTCGTAATAAAGATCTTTTTTACGACGGGCAGGAGATCTG
>JBBQIT010000501.1:0-3495 GCA_038325205.1 Bdellovibrionota bacterium | reverse complement strand
GTATCAACAAAAGCGACCACTGCACTTCCGCTTTCCTCGCTTTGAAAATAATTAAACCATGGATAGAGGGTGAGAAAGGCATTGCTGTTCATACCCAGCCGTTCCAGCAAATCACGAAAGTGTTCGGGCGGAGGCAAATGGACACGGCTTGGGTTCGTACGAAATATAATGAACGGTACTGCGAGGGAAACACCACTAAAGAGGAGAAACAAAATTAACCAAATCATAGGGAACTACGCCACCCTAACTTGTTTGAGAAACACTTCCACCCCATCGCCCAGGAATTCACGACAGTGATTTAAAATCGATGAATTCTCGGAGCAGTATTGAACGGCTCGTTCCATCATAGTTATCTGAGCCGGAGTGGGGGTGGTACCCGGTTGGGGAAGCAACATCGCGTACGCTCTCACTTGAAAGGGATTGAGGTCCAAACTCTTTTGGAACCATCGATTCGCCCGGGTGAGATTTCCCTTTTTAAGCGCAATCTCAGCCTTCAAGTTGAAAAATTGACAATAATTGCTTTCTCTCAGACTTCCTTTCCAGGCAGACCAGCGAGCACGTAAATAATGATGGCGCTTCAGCGAGGCCAGCGAAGTTCGTCGACTCATTCGAGTCTCCCAAATCTGAAACGAACGCTTTTGAGATGTGGCGATGAGGATATTAAAGTGCTCAGCACTACTTATTTGAGAAACAAATCTCTCCGCGCGGGCCCTTAAGAAGGCGGGCACGGCCGAGTCATTCCCAATGCAGATAAGTGGAGTTAACCTTCCAGAAAAAGAAACCGCGCGTTGTTTGAGCACCGCGATGAGCTGATCGTTTGCTTGGCGGGCGAAGGTCTTTGAGTCAATGACCAAAGCTCCAATCGAGGGGTCGTTCTCTCTCAATAAATTTCGAAACTGGGCAAGGTCCTTGGCGAAGAGAAGGTGCGGATCGGTATTCTTACTCAACCCACGAAGGGACCCCGATTCCTCCCAAATTAGAACTTGGGGACGTGTTCTTGCCCGGCAGTGAAACGCTCGGCCGATACCCCGAGTTAAGGCACGTAGATTGAAGGGCTTCACCAGCCAACCGTCTGCCCGGAGAACGTTATCTCGCCCCTTTCCCCGCTTACCATCCGAGAGGACCAAAAGAGGACTAAAGGCCCCTAGTCGTTCGGCAACGACAGCGTTCGCGGAAGGGTCGACACTAAAAAGCGACTCATGGGCGATAAATAGTTCTACGCGGGAGCTATTTTTCTTTAAATAGTTCAGGGCTTCGGTAGATTTACGGAGGGTAATCGTCGGAGCCGAAAAGAGCCCTTTTAGAGAGCTCTCGAGCATTGCAAGAGATCGGGATTCAGGTTCTAAGAGCAGCAAAGCCATGGTATCTATTTCTGACCAATTCGGTGGCGAAAATTCAGAGAATACGCTGGTTGCCCAAGAGAAAAAACTGCTTTCTGTCCTACCGGAGATAAAACTAGCTAAACCGTCATCTGACGGGGTTCAAGCGGGAGTCATCGATGCGAAGTATCTTCTTATTGCTCCTTTTGATCGCTCAGACGACAGCTGCCTCGGTAGCCTTTCTTCCCGACTCGCGTCATCAACAGTTCCAAACATTCGCTTTTTTCGCAGACGAACAGACCGGATATCTTTTGCGCCAAGGCAACAGAGCCTGGGCCTCTTTCGGCACTTCGTTTGCCTTGTTAGAAATTCCTGATTGGCAGAGCGCGCCTCAACTTATTTTTTACGGTGCCGTTCATTCTTCGTTCCGTGGGAAATCGAATATTTTTGATTTTGCCAGTGAAACCATGGACGCTAAAATGGGGTTTGCTTTTGAAGGAGAACTCTCGGACACCCTTAAATTTAGCGTTGGAATTATCCACTTTTCCGGACACGCGCTGGACGGGATTCAAGACCCCTCCCTAGTTGGACCAAATCTAAGCTTGGATCAATTTGTTGTCCGAATCATTTACGATGATGGCCGGAACTACCGATTGGGAGCTAGCATTAAACCAGTATTCTCCTCAGACCCCGGCACTGGGGTGCTAGCGGGAGATCAGTTTGTAGAAGTGTGGCCTTTCGGCATTAATCCGAATCCTCTTCACCCGACACCGTTTGTAGCGTTATCAGCGGACGAAGGGGGCATTAATTTCAGTAAGGCCACGTTTCATGCCCAAGCGGGGGTATATTTCGGCCACCACACCCAAAAAGAACGCCGAACCGTCATTCGCTTTGCGTTGGGATATTACAGTGGGAGTGACCCACGATCGAAGTATTCAGCCTTCTTGAATGCGAGAAGCAGTTTCTTTTACGGAGGAATCCTAATTACCCTTTGAGGGGATGGGCAAAGCATGAACGGGCGGGTCGAATTTCTTTCGCTTCTTTATGATCTCTTTGATAGGCATTGCCTCGAGAATGGCTTGCGCTTTTTTTACAACAATTCGGTTCTCTAACTCGGGATTTTCTGCTTTTAGTTTAACGACGACGTCCGAAAGCAATATGTCATGGACGCTATCTTCCCAGATTCGTCCCGGAGCGAAGGTTTTCAAAATCCCATAGTTGCCATCAAAGAAATCATACTCGATATAGCGAGTACGATTTTCAGAAATTTTCTCAAGCACGATGATGCCGTCACTGAAATTCAGTTCTCCTGTGGATTTTAGCTGGTATCGGAAGAGCGTTCGATTCGGTTTGGTTCTATCAAACAGATAATACATTTCGTATTTTAAATTCGGAATGAAAAACACAGGGATATTCTGCTCAAAGGCGACCACCCAAAGATTTTGGTCTTTGTGATTCACCTCCACTTTCTTGAGTGAAGGGAATAGTTCCGAGTACTGACTGAAATCCGAGACGATAGCGTCAATGCTCGCTAGGGACGCCTCAACGATCATGCGCTGCCCGAGTCCAATGTAGAATTCATTTCCTGGCGTCTCGAAACATTCCGCGGTAACCGCCGGATTGTCGTCCCGGGATTCTTTTGGCGGCGTCGGCCCGCTGCGCTTAGCCAGTTCCACAAGCACTTCGGTGTAGGGGCTTTGGGGCCCTGATAATTTGGTCTCCCAGGCGTAGGGGACAGCTCCCATTTGGCTCGTTTTCAAGAGAATCACAGTCAGCGTGAGGAAACGCCGAAGACGCAAGGGGTCCCAATAGTCACGTGAAGCGGCCATGATTTCCTTAATGGTTAAATTCCAAGAATTTAGATAATCCGCTATTGAGGCGGGAACATCAAATCAATAAAGGCAAGAGCCCGTGCGGACAGCGCCACCAGAAAAATATTGTGAAGCGTCTCTAACTTAGAATTAGCGTTCCCATTGGGTCGGTTATAAACCTCACTATTCAACAGGAACGAGACTTGTCGTGGCTCCGTAAGCGCCGAGCTATCACAAAAAAGTGTGGAAATAGGATGAAGGCGGCGTAGCCTCTCTGGTTGCATCTACAACCGGAACAAACCGGCCGAAGGCCGGAGAAGGATACGCCACCATGAAGGTAGAGAAACATAATGAAACGGAATCGT
>JBBQIT010000500.1:0-3501 GCA_038325205.1 Bdellovibrionota bacterium | reverse complement strand
ATGCTGGTACCTTCGTGAATGGTTTCAAAAATATCAAGAGGCTTATCGGTGCGCATAACCGGTTGGTAGTAAACAGAGAACCGAATCTTTTCGGTTTTAAGTAATCGGGTCAATCGGTCCATATACGTAAAGTACTGATCCCAGACTTCCGGATGATACGTCCCCACATGGGCTTGCTCCCGGCTTTTCATTCGGGCGTGAAAGTACCGGAACGTAGGACTCAAATTGAGAAGACCTCCCAATAAAGTTCGTTGTTCAGCGTCTTTCTTATTTTGCGCGGCCAAATGGGTAGCCCTATCGACATAACCTTGATAGATGGGTGCCCAAAAAGGAGCAACGCCACCTGCAGCATCGTTAAGTCCGTCCACAATGACGACCCAATCGGGTTTTAATTCGAGTACCCGGAAGAAGATCTGAGCGGCTTCGTGATAAGAAGCGTACCAAGGAACTCCCGCATTCACGACGGTGATATGTTTGGTGGAGCGGGGGGCAACCCTAGCTTTCAGATCATCGACCATCTTTTGCAAATGGGCCGGGATCGATTCGTCGTTTTCTACTCCCCAACCAAAAACGGTCGATCCACCGACGACAAAAATTCGAATTTCGTTGGGATCTTTGATCTCTTCTAATAACTTTCCGGTTTGGCGAAATCCCCATTTGTCGGTGGCGACTTTCCACAAGCCCATCGATTCATGGATATTTTTCTTTAACGCGAATCCCAGAACGGGCTCGTCATGAGAAATAATGTTTTCGGCTTCAAGACCCGTGGTGTTTCTGGATTCTAGGTACCAGATAACGACTCTTCCTACCCCTTCGACTCCTAAGAGGAGAACGACGTAGATGAGCGCAACGCGGAGCCAAACTTTGGGTCGAGAGATTTTGGGTGTCATAGCTTCTTTTGGGTTGGTTTAGGTCATTATATCCTATCGCAGGCGAGTACACCGACAACCTTCCTTTGACTGATTGTGGACGGCGGCTTTTGGCTCATGACTTCGTCGCACTCGGAAAAGGTTCTCACCGGCCAGGAAGGCCGGCTCCGAGCCTTTTTCTCCCGCTCCTCGTCCTGAGCCAAAATCCACTCGCCAAACCCGCCAAACGAAGGTTGCCGGTGTACTAGATGGGATCACCGCTTGTCACCCCCTAAAGCCTTGCCTTATACTGCCGCCCAAATGACGCGCGAAAAAATCATTATTATCGATGGTAGCTCCTACTTCTTTCGGGCCTTTTTTGCCATTCAAAGGCTGTCGAACTCGAAGGGCTTTCCCACTAACGCTATTTACGGGTTCATCAATATGCTGGCTCGAGTGCTTGAAGTGGAGAAGCCTACGAAGCTAGCCATTGCTTTTGACACGGCTAAGCCGACGTTCCGAAAAGAGCGTTATGCAGAATACAAAGCCAACCGGGACAAACCACCCGAAGACTTGGTAAAGCAGATCCCCCATATATTAAGAAGCGTGGATTGTTTTGGAATAAAGCGTTTTGAGCTAGAGGGTTTTGAAGCGGATGATGTCATTGGTACGTTCGCCAAGCGCGGAGAAGCCGACGGCTATCATGTCGAGATCATCACTGGCGACAAAGATCTCATGCAACTCGTGAATGAGAACATTACGCTTTACGACACGATGAAGGACAAACGCACAGACACGGCAGGGGTCGTGGAAAAGTTCGGCGTCGAGCCCAGACAGATTACCGATTTTCTAGGATTGATGGGAGATGCCTCGGACAATATTCCCGGGGTGAACGGCATCGGCGAAAAGACGGCTTCTGAATTGATTCGCACCTTCGGATCTCTAGAGGGGATTTACGAGCGCATTGACGAGATCAAACAAGCCAAACGTAAAGACACGCTGATTAAAGAAAAAGAATTTGCGTTTTTAAGTCGTGAACTGGCGACCGTCGTTTGTGATGTGCCCTTGGAATTTAAGTGGGACGACATGAACTACAAAGGTCCCATCGCTGACAAACTCAGGGCCTTTTGCGAGGAGTTTGAGTTTCAAGGATTGATCAAGCGTTTCGATCTCAAAAAAGAAGAAACGACCTATCAAAAGGGAAAATACGAAATGATTGGGACGGCTTCGCGACTAAAAGAAATCGTCGCCGAGCTTAAAAAGGTTCCTATCGTTGCCGTCGATACTGAAACCACTTCACTCACCATTCACAGCGCCGATCTCGTCGGTATTTCCTTGGGTGGGCATGAAGGGCAGGGATACTACGTTCCCGTAGGGCATCACGCTTTGGGACAACCAGAAGTGCGTTTGGAAGGGCAAGTCGATCCAGAGGAAGCTCGCGAAATCTTAAAAAGCCTTTTGGAAGATCCTAAAGTCCCTAAGGTAGGTCAGCACCTTAAGTACGACATGCAGATACTTAAACGCTGGGGAATTGAATTGAAAGGCATCGCATCCGATACTTTAATCGCAAGTTATCTTATCGATCCGGATCAACCCCACAACCTAGATAGTATTGCGTTCCGCTACCTAGGCCATCAAAACATTACTTTCGAAGATGTGACCGGAAGTGGAAAGACACAGACTTCATTTGCCGAGGTGGCTCTTGATAAAGCGACGGAATATTCCGGAGAGGATGCCGATGTCACGCTTCGCCTTCATCAAAAACTCATCAAGGATATCGATGCGCACGAGCTGACTAAGCTGTATACCGAAGTCGAACTGCCGCTCATCGAAGTTCTCGCCGACATGGAATTTCGGGGAGTGCTTATCGACGAGTCGAAGCTTAAGGTGATGTCGACCAGCCTTGAAAAAGAGATCGACCTGGTTCAAGAAAAGATTCATGAATTGGCGGGCGAGCCCGTTAATATCAACTCCCCCAAACAACTTTCTAATATTCTATTTGAAAAGTTGAAACTTCCCGTGATCCGTCGCACGAAAACGGGAATCTCCACCGATGAAAGTGTTCTGATCGCTTTGCAAGATAAGCATCCGATTTGCGGCTGGATCTTAAAATCTAGGGAGTATGGAAAATTAAAATCTACGTATGTAGACGGCTTACTCGGACAAATTCATCCGTTCACCCACCGCGTGCATACCAGCTACAACCAGACGGTGGCGGCGACGGGGCGTCTTTCGAGCTCGAATCCGAATTTGCAAAATATCCCGGCCGCCGTTCATGCCGAATATGATATTCGCGCCCTCTTCATTCCGACGGAAGGGTCCTCTTTGCTCTCGGCGGATTATTCGCAAGTGGAGCTGAGACTGTTGGCCGACATGAGCCAGGACCCCACGCTGCTTCGGGCTTTTCAAAATGACGAGGACATCCATGAAGTGACGGCCCGCTTAGTCTTTGGCTTGGCACCTGACGAGGTGGTGAACTCTGAAAGTCGTAAGATCGCAAAGACCATTAACTTCGGCGTGATCTACGGTCAGACCCCGTACGGATTGGCTCAGCAACTCGGGATAAGCCCCGGCGAGGCCAAAGCTTTTATCGACACGTACTTTTCGAAGTACTCTGGCATTAAATCCTTTCTAACGAGCCTTGCTACAGATG
>JBBQIT010000499.1:0-3517 GCA_038325205.1 Bdellovibrionota bacterium | reverse complement strand
GTGCCATTGCCAGCCGTTTGGCCACTGGTGTCTTGGAAGAATACTTCAAGATCGCAAAGGAAGAACAAAGACTCGTTGCGGCAACTCAATTGATGCAGGAGGCGATTCTTGCGACAAATTTTTCTTTGTTTCAGCACTCACTGAAACGTCCTGAATGCATTGGTATGGGGACCACGCTCACCGCTGCTTTCGTTTCGGAGCGAACGGTCACCATAGGACATGTCGGTGACAGCCGGTGCTATGTCATCCGACGCGGCGAAGCGCACCTCATTACCCGTGATCACGTCGTGGATCCTTCTGCCCATCGCAAGAATAGAATTCTTAGTCAGTGCGTTGGATTCCAGGAAATGATTGACGTAGACACTCTGAGCTACCGATTTCAGCCTGAAGACGTTTTTCTGCTTTGTACGGATGGAGTCGCGGACTTCATCAATGAGCATGATCTTCAAAGAACGATTCAAAAATGGGAGGACGTGGGGACAGACTGGGAAAACGCGGCCCGAGAAGTTGTGAAACTCGCGAAAGTTCGCGGCACCGATGACGACACTAGTGTCGTCATCTTTAAACCTGCCTCACTTCACCTTTAAAAAAGAAGCGTGATTCCGTAGAACGTACGGTTAGGAGAATCGTACTGAAGATTGATGGAAAACTTGTTGCTCAAGTACATGAGGATAGAGACGCTTTGGAAAACCTGTGAGGTGAACGTTTGGTAGCTAGATTTAAAGGACAATCCAAAGATGCTTACGTAAACGGTGGTTGCCGCAGTAAACGTGTAGTTGCTACCTGCCTTAAACAAGCTAGAAATACCCGGAAGCAACAAATTCAGTTCGAAACTGTAGTTTTTCCCGCGACCAAAACCGACTCCGACATCTAGCTGAGGGCTAGCGTCGATTTTGTACAGTACCAGTCCTATGCTTACCTCATTCGAGGCGTCGGTAAGAAACCCAATGTCGACTTGTGGTGACCCGGAAGTCACGTTTGAATCACGAATCGCAACACCCAGCGAAGCTGAAGTCGTTCTAAATCCGACCCCGGCATCGATACCATGCGTGGGCGAATGGTTGTAGATGCCTTCGTAGTTAATTCCCCAGCCGAAATTTCGGCTAGCCGAAGCCACTCCCAACGAATATTGGTTTTCGCCACCGCTGGGCGACGGGCTAAAAGCTGCTGATAATCCTGAAACTGGTTTGTCTTGCGGAAGAGCCGCGGGGTTAACACCCGCCGCGGTAAAAAGAGAGGGAAATATAATCCCCGATGGAACAGGAAAGACGTCATGGATGGGAAGCCCCGCCATGAAGTGGTGGTTCTCGCCGTAACTCGCTACTGACAACAGTCCTACCGAGAGGAAAGCTACCTGCAGGAAAACTCTTCGAAAGCAGTAAAATAAGGACAGCATCGATAACGCCTCAAAACTAAAAAGAGCTACTGATGCATGGATCGGTTCTTCCGAGGAAAAGCTTGAGGCAGGAAATATTACGCCGCGTCATGGATGGGTCGGCCAATTCGGGCAAGAAATTCCACCAGAGTTTGGCGAGTCTCTTCGCCGAGACTTCTAAACTCGACACCACCCGACCATGGAAACTCCGCGTCAGAGGTTTTGTGTCGATGCATGATCTGACATTCAAAAGTAATCTGGGTCCAATTTTGACCCAAGGGGAAAGTGATGAACACGTGATCGGCGACGTGAAATTCGGTGTCGCATTTAAAACCTAATCCGCCTATCGAAATATCCACCACGTCTATCTTTGCGATAGAGCCCTTGTCCTTTTTCATGAAGCCTTTGATGTGACAAATCACGCGGTCACCCTGACGGCGAGAGTTGTTGAGGACATGCGACATCCAATGAGCGGGACTTTCCGTTCTAGCGGCCAGCGCAATGATCACAATATAAATGGCGAGACCAGAGAGCGAGTAGGCGTTCCAGAGGACCAACTGCGGAAGGACCAGATAGGTTAACCCAATCGAACCCAACGGCATCATGATGGTGGTTACAAGGACCGGCAAATTTCGCGGCTTTACCGCCAGGAAACGATACGCATAAGCGGAAAGCCCTGTTCCAACGAGCCCTAAATAAAGCACGCGCAGAAACTGATCCCGTTGCCAAGTTGACCAGGAAGGCTCTCCACTCACCCATGCCATCGCACAGGAAGCAAACGCTGCCATCATCATCGCCCAGAAGGAAAGTCCCTTGGGAGAATGGATCCAAAAAATCTTTTTGCAAAACACTGAGCCCAAAGCAAAGAGAAAACTAGATAAGAGAAGTCCTGCGATCAAATAAAGATGTCGACCATAAATATATTCGTGGCCGCCCGTCCCTACGTAATACAAAACAGCTCCAGCGATCGCTGCTAAGAAGAAAATGGGACGATCGATTCCTCGACCGATGCGAAACATCCAGTACCAGAGGGGAACCATTGCGAACGTCATCGCGGCAACGGCCGGAGGCAACTCTTTGAGTGCCGTGAAAGTAAAAACGGCGGGGAAGAAAAAACATATCATACCCAAAGTGATTGAAGAGCTTAACAGTTTGAAATTGAGAACCGGAAGTCGTCGTTCGATCGCTGCTTGCATTACCAATCCAACCAGCGCCGCTAAGAAATATTGAGCCGCTATCGCGTAGTAGAAGGCTTCCCCTGCTCTGACGACCATTGCTGTGAACAGCCAAGTAGAGGCGAGAAGGACACCCACAAAAACAGCCATCACCGTCTGGATAAGCGTATTCAAAGGGGGCGTTCTCCAATTTTAGAAAGGGATGAGGCCTCGGAACGGGGCCCATGACTTATTCCTTAATGATAATCGAATTGGGTGTCCGACGCGAGAAACAAGGCAACTTTTTGTTGTGTGTTGTGATCAATGATAAAATTAGTCACTGCCTTCTACGGCACGCCCTAAGGAGAGCTCTTGAACATTCTGGGAATTTCAGCCTTCTATCATGACAGTGCTGCTTGCCTATTGGTCGACGGTCAACTCAAAGCCGCTGCCCAAGAAGAGCGTTTTACTCGAATAAGACACGATTCGGCGTTTCCCATGGAAGCTACTAAGTACTGCCTAAAGACCGCAGGCCTTACGCTCGACCAAATTGACGCGGTAGCTTACTACGAGAAGCCGTTCCTTAAGTTTGAACGCATCTTGGAATCTATTTTAGATAACGCACCGTTCTCATATCCTATTGCGATAAAGGCCCTGCCCGTTTGGCTTAAAGACAAACTTTGGATGCGAAAGAACATCCAAAAAACTCTCGGCAGAAATGTCCCTGTTTACTTCACAGGCCACCATGAGGCCCACGCGGCTAGTGCCTTTTTCCCAAGCCCCTTCTCAGAGGCCGCTACACTCACGATCGACGGTGTGGGTGAGTGGAGCACTACCACTTGGGGAATAGGAAAAGGAAATCGTCTCGAGCTCAAAGAAGAGATTCGTTATCCGCACTCGCTGGGAATGCTTTACAGCGCGGTAACTCAGTATCTGGGATTCAAAGTAAACTCCGCGGAATATAAAGTGATGGGCCTAGCCCCTTACG
>JBBQIT010000498.1:0-3521 GCA_038325205.1 Bdellovibrionota bacterium | reverse complement strand
AACCTGTGAAGTAAATCTTCAGCCGGCAAATCCCGATTCGATTCGGTTCCACGAAAAGTTTGGATTCGAGCAAGTGGGTACGCAAGAAACTGAAGGCGGGAAAAAAACGGTCGCCTTGATGGCCAAGAAGTTAAACCAGTCGTCTTAAGAATTCGACATTGTCCTGCAGAAACCGCAGTCGCTCTTCCACCCCAAGCGATTTTGGTAAGGCCTGCATTTTAAAACCAAATACCTTTAAAGCGGAAATTTCGGCGATCTTTACACACGCACTAGCCCGCTCAAGCGTAAGCAACGACCCTGAAGTCTTGAAAGGAGCATGCGAATCACTCCACTCTCCATAGCTCTCACTTCCTACCGTACAACCGGAGAAGATAAGACCGCTTAAAACACCCGCCGACTTGGCTTGAGCTAAATGTATCTCCGGCTCAAACACACTATGCCCTTCAATGGCCGATCGGCCCCAATTGATAAGAACACCAAGGGGAGTCTTTCCTTTCGAAGTTTGAATGGCTTCGATTTCCCAAGCGAGTGGGAGAAAACCCTTAGCCGGAGGACGTGTCAGTTGAAAGGCATCGCAATGCTCGACCAAAAGGTGAGCTCCTTGCCAATCCCACGAACGAAGTTGGCTCAAAGATTTGGCAAAAGCTTCCGTCGAACTGCTGATCCCGGGCTTTCCGAGTGTGGGAGCCGAATGCACTTCGACGGCGGACACTACCGATCGTTTGAAATGACGATTTAGGAGATGAACGCTTTCCAGCGTTTTCGCCATGAAATCTACCGCATGGCTGCGTCCCGCTTCATCGGTCGAGGCCAAGCCAAAGCTAGGATCTTGATTGAGAGTATTCATGACCCCTGGGATAGGCGTCAGTACGGAATTCCAATCGGGGGAAAGTTGGTCTAAAAACCAGCCCGAGTTGTGCGGATGTAAGCTGCCTAGAAAAGGAATCTCGAGCCCACCTAGCTCGGGCATCGCCCTCAACCCCTTATAGTAGGAGGTCTCTAAAGCTTCATTCCAGCCATTTGCCGAGGGCGACGCTGCATACGCACCAACACAAAACTTCATCTCGCGAATATAGCGGAGATTATGCGTTAGTTCTATCTTGAGAATTGGGATTTCAATTCGCCTTCGGCGAGTGGAAGTGATAACCGTCTCATAAATGGAGAACCGAATGAAAGAGCTAGCTTTAGCCTTTGTGATCATAGCATCGGTAACGTCGACGATCACCCTTGCTTCCGATTCAGAGTGGTACGTCTGCCAGCACCAGAGCGATTGCGTGCTAGTACAGCCCAAGTGCGATGGCGCTGTCTCCACCAACAAACAATCCAAGGATGAATATATAAAGAAGAACGCGGAGGCGGCGGCCGTGGAATATCATTATCCGGGTCAAGCACCCTCCCCCTGCATGCCTGTGGAGAAATCGTTCGTTCCCATCTGCGACCATAACAAGTGTCGCCTTGAGAATAAGGATATCGTGAGAAACGCCCAAGCTACAGGAATGTGGAAGGACTAACGGGGCAAAGCGCTGAGCACGATTAAGGGGGCTGGCGGCCCTCATTTTTCAGGCTTTTTGGCCAAGTCTTTCATTCCATTTTCTACCACTTCCGCTTGGCGAACCTGAGTCTCTAAAGCAAACAGGTCGGGACCTTTATCCGACTTCGTCGCTTCGTAGCTCACCACAAAAAGGTTCGTTTCATCCCCGACGAGAACTCGAGCGACACCGATGACTTTCGTCTTGGAGCATTCGAATCGGATCATGGTCTCGGTAGTAGACCTTCCTGTGTACTCTCCCGTGGAGACTAGGATCGGTGCCGAATGGCGTTCCGTAGATAATGTGGGACAGCCTGCTTTTTTCATTCTTTTTTGGTAATCGGCGCTGAATTTCTCAAGGCCCTTCACCATAGCGGAACGCGTACTAAAAAAATGAAAGAGCTTCGCATGCTTCGCTAGGGTTTCGCCTGAGGGGACCCATTCTTTGGAAACAGAAGGGCCTGTCGTTGAGGAGTGGGCTGGGGTCTGGTTAATGCCCTCGGGAATCTTCATCATGACTCCTACCTGTTCGCCATGAAAAACGGCGACTGGTTCTCCCTTTTTGGAGAGTTTTCCCACCTTGATCGCAATGTCTTGGCCGCGATGAACGGGGCCTAGGCGCGAAGGAACGAGAACGTAATCGTCAGAAACCGCAGTGAGAAAAACGTCTTGGTTGGTGGGGGGAGAAAAAACAAATTTCCCCCTTTCCATGGAGCCCGTTGAGATCTCTTTCCCGCTAGGATCTTCTAATCGTAGCGAAAGATCGGGACAGCCAATCTTAATCTGGCTCTCGGTATTCGAATACAGGGCGCAGGTTCCCTTAAGCTCATTTGGATGTGCTGGGGCTTCGCTTTTAATGGAATGAGTTTCCAATATTTTGGTCTTTTCTCCTGGCATGTTGCTGTAAAAATTAGGGGTGGTACCCGCATCTCTATTTCCTGCGGCGCGATCTCCCAGCGAGGTAGGCTTGGACCCATTCGCACCGCCACCATACTGCTCAGCGACGGCAGTAATGGCGGATAGGGAAAGACCCAGAACGAGGACTAAGCTTAATTTCGTTTTCATGGAGAAATGACACCATAGAGAGAATTAATAGACAATAGCCTTCCGAAAAACGTACCTTTTGGTTTACGTTTGGGGTGAAATCTCGCTAAAATCCCGGGAAGATGCTTTTCGTAAAACTGATTTCGAAAAATTCAAAAGTTCATGGCACGGGATGCTTTGCCGTAGGCCCCATTAAACGAGGCACCATGCTATCTTTTTGGGGAGACGAACGTGAAGTCCGTTTCTTTCAGGGAAAACAGCACGCCAAGAGTTTAAAGAAAAATTCTAGAATCACGCGTGAAACGGCGGTTCGGCTCATGGGCGATTGGTTCGTGGAATCGATTCGTTTAGAGGAAAAAGACCCTACCGACTACATTAACCATTCCCCGAAACCCAATGTGGGATATCTCGCCGGTATGTTATTTGCACTCTCTGAGATCAAGAAGGGCCAGGAGCTCTTTTTGAATTATCAGTTACTAAATGCCGAATACGAAACTAATGTGGTGAAGGGCTTTAATCCTCGTCGACAACTCAGGGCTTGTGCCGAGCAAGTAAAGAAAGCATTCCGACCTCGCTAGGGGCTGATAGAAGTTATAGCGGTATCGCAGGACCCGGCCCAAATTTGGGCGGCAATTCGGTTGGAGTTTACAAACGTTGTCATTTTTCCGTCCGCAGGAATGTTAGGGAGCACGACATTCGTTCCTTTAAACACCTCGGGTATGATGGAAACGCAATTGAAGCCAGCGCCATCAGGAATCAATTGGTAATCGCTTCTTATCCCCAGCCTTCTCATATTATTAACGATGATTCTAAGGTCGTCGGGCGTCACTTCAACGTTGAGCGCCATAGTGGTGAGGTATTTTTTGTCAAAACCCTCCCCCGCCCAATCTGAATTGTTTACAAAATGTCCTGGGACGCGATTTCTCCGCCCTTGCAAGTTAGTGCTTAC
>JBBQIT010000497.1:0-3521 GCA_038325205.1 Bdellovibrionota bacterium | reverse complement strand
AGAGGACCGCATGAAAATAACTTTTGCTTTATTGCTGCTCAGCATCTTTGTCGCCGCTCCGATGTCATACGCGGACGAGGCAAACTCAACCGATAGCTCTTGTGGAGGAGCTTCGTGCAAACCCAAATACAAAAACCACGGTTATGCGCTTGAGCTTGTTCCCAAGTTCTACTTTTTAAAAGACAGTAACACCGGCCTTGGATTTGTCGCCAATGGCTATGGCGTCCCCTCCCGAACTCAGTTTGGCGGAGACATTCGATTGTACGGCATTAAACCGAATGGGTGGCAGGTCGGTTTTGATATGTCGGGACTGGATTACAGTAATGACGGCCCTGGCGCAAATACTGCGATTTCCAAGTTCAGCGACAAGTACGGCGGCCTCTGGATCGCAAAACAAATCCCGCTCTTTCCGAAATTTGAAATGACCGTAGGGAGTGTCTTTGGATTTGGTATCGCGAATATGGAAGTATTGGGAACGCTTTCCAATGGACGCGTTCGTGAATTTGCCATGGTCGTGGAACCGACGGTGAGCTTTAATTATCAGATCTGTCATTCCATCAAAGTGGGAGCCATGGTGTCCTACTTGCTGCCTTTCCTAAGATCCGCGGATGTTAAGGGGCAGAACCTTGGTTTTACGAATATCTCGGCGCAAGGATTCTCCACTGGACTCCAGGTCGCTTTCGGCAGATTCCAACCGCCGACAGAAACAGAAGAAAAAGAATAGTTAAAAGCGGGGCCGTCTAAGGGCGAGCCCCGTATCTTTTGTCGATCGCATCTTGAATGCTTTGCCGGATAGCTTCCATTTTTGGAGCGTCCGCCGAAGCCCTAATAGACTCTGGGCTTTCCACACTCATTCCAAAAGGAGTAAACCACAGCCAAAGGGTAGCGATTTCCCCTCCGCAATCGCTGTCATTCCAGATCGACGGACGATACGATTGGTACGCTTGCCAGGGAGTACCTCCGCCTCCGACAACATCTAGTCCACCGAACAGAGGGCCTCCATCCTCACAGTTGTTGACCCGAATGTAGACCAAAGCCCCGTAATTATGCTTTTGAAACGCGTTGATTTTGGGCGCGGCTTTGTTTAGTGCCTCGTACATCCGGTACTGAAATGCTGCCACTCTGGCGGCTTTACTCAGGAGTTCTACCGCGCCGTGAGCCGCCTCCATAGATTCTGTTCCGTCAGATTGGGTAGTTTTAATCTGCTTCCTAAGTTGTTGCTGTAGTTGGGACGGGGTCATTCCAGCCATTTCGGGCTCCTTCCTCAAGCGTATGAAAGAGCAACGGCTGTGCCAGGTGAGTCAGCCTTGTCGCCGAAGCGAAGTGGCCGGATTCTTAGCCAGACAGTTAAAAATCATCCTACGAGGACTAAATCCCGATAAGAGAGACGTGAATTTCTGTCGATTACTTCTAATTTGGCTTGCTGCATCATCGCTACCCTGGCACGCCTACGCCGCTGATGAAACTTACAAAATGCTTCCGGATGACGGGGTCCAATGGAAGTTTGCGCAGCCCTCTAGAGTAGTCGCTATCGGTGACATTCATGGAGATCCCGACGCGCTCCTAGCAATTCTCGTCGAGATGAACTTAATCGGTCCCGATGGGAAGTGGGTGGGCGGGGACGCGCATTTGGTGTTTACCGGTGATCTTGTTGGGAGAGGAGCGGATTCAAGCACCGTGTATCGGATTGTGCTTTCCCTTGCTGAACAAGCGAAAGCATCGGGGGGAATGGTTCATGCTTTGGTAGGAAACCACGATTATATGGTTCAAGAAGGCGATATGAGGTACATCCCCTTAGCCGATGCCGCCACCTATAAAGAGATGAAAAAAAATAAGACCGAGATGGATCTTACGAAAGGGAACTTCCCCTTCATGAAGCGAGAACAACGCGCTGTAGTCGCCGCTCATACGGGTGAAACGCCGCTCGGTCGATGGAACTCCCCAAGAAATGCCATCATTCAAATTGGAGACGTCATGTACGTACATGGCGGATTTGAGAGATGGATGATGGGAGCCGATCCGGGTCGTGTTAATGCTACGTTACGAGGTTGGGTTGATTTTCTTCACAATGCGGGTGGGTATCCCGGGAACGATTACCTGTGGGTCCATGGCGAAAAGGGCCCCCTGTGGACCAGAGAGTTAAATGACGGAAAATTCCCCAACTCAACTTTCGCAAAAATTCTTCGGGATAACGGGGCGACGAAAGCGGTGGTTGCCCATAACCCTACGCGCTCAAGAGAAATTGAAACCAGATACGGCGGTAAGCTGCTCCGGATTGATACTGGTATTTCTCAGTACTACGGGGGAAAGCTATCGGCGGTAGAGTTCGACGCCAAAGGAGATTCCACTTTCCATAACAACATTCCTCGCCCCGTGGGCATGCATCCGATCCGATCGAGTTGTGATTGGGCTCTCGCCTTTTAGCTGAGCTAAGATCCACATCTTAACGCCCGTTAATACTTACTCGAACGAATTTTCCTTTCTCCAAGTAGGGCGAGCTAGTGTGGGGCTAGAGGAGACACGAACCGGTGGAATCATGATATTTCAAATCTTAAATGCCCTGTTACTGAGTTTGATCATTGCCGCAGTAACGATGGCTTCATCGCCTCAAGTGTTCTCGAAAAATTTAAAAGGTCCGATGCTACCCGAGCGTAGCCGGCTCGTTGGAAAAAGCGTCTTCTAGTACCACTCAAAAGCGTGTCACTCAATTTCGATGTGTGAAATTGAGTGACACACTTCCTCACTTGCCTCGCCCCTAAACTTCGTTATGCTATCCCGCTATGAAAGAGAAGATCGTAGACGTACGTGAGCCGGGCGAGTTTCACTCCGAAAGGATTCCGGGCTCTCAGTCTGTTCCTCTCTCTCAACTTCAAAGTCTTGCTTCCATTTTAGATAAGCACGAACCTATTCTTCTCATGTGCCGAGGGGGAGGTCGCGCCCGACAAGCCGAATCCCAGTTGCAAGCGTTGGGGTTTACGAACCTCAACGTTTTCGAGGGCGGCATCATGGCTTGGAAGGCTCAGGGGAAACCTGTGGAAAAGGGTTCTAGCCAGGTGTGGGCGATGGAACGACAGGTTCGCTTTACCGCGGGGATTTTGGTCCTCATTGGGGTATTTGGCTCCTTCGCTTTGCATCCTTACTTCGTTTGGCTAAGTGCTTTCGTGGGAGGCGGACTCGCCTTTTCGGCTCTGACCGATACTTGCGGGATGGCTCGGGTGCTTGGGATTATGCCGTGGAACCAGGCAAAATAAGAAAGCCCCGCTCCTAGCACCTCAAAAAGAAGTAACGTGAGAGCGGGACTTAGGGCTACTTAGATAAAATCAAAACTCGATGTGCCTTTGTCTAACCGGACTCGGGGGACGAAGAAAACCCCAATCACGGAAATCGCCAAAGTTTCCGTTAACGATTGTCTTCATGCGTCATGTTTATTAAAGAATTTCGGGTAGGTAGGCGCTTAGGGGGTGTGCGATAGTTTACTCACAGGATACGTCGAGGGATTGACCGAATAAAATAAGATTAGA
>JBBQIT010000496.1:0-3525 GCA_038325205.1 Bdellovibrionota bacterium | reverse complement strand
CTTCACTGTTCCCGGCGTTAGAGAGTCATTTGGCCCAAGCCTACTTCGGCGATCTGGCCACGTTAGGGTCGGTCGACGCTATCGTTTCAGCCTGCTTTTCCGCCGTAGTTATTTTTATTTTTTGGCTCTATCGACGAAAGCTTAGCAAGCAGTCTTTTGATTGCGCGGTCTACGGGCAAGAGATCACTATCCGTTTCTCAGGAAAGTGGTTTGTAGTCTTTAACGTCATTTCGCTATTGCTACTTTGCCTCTCGATTCAATTCATGGGGTTTCTATTCACTATCACCTGTCTTTTCGTGCCTTCCGTCCTTAGCAGCTTTCTTTCGATTCGAAGGCTCATGTCGAGCTTTGTGTTTGTCGCAGTTTTGGCATCCGTCAGTACCGTGGTCGGCTTTATCTTGTCGCTTCAGTATAGCTGGCTCCCCACGGTTCCCACGGTAGTGCTCGCCATGTGCGTGGGCGGTGCGGTGCTCCTTGCTTGCGACACGCTCCGCTTGACGATCTCCCGCTGACCCTGAGATGGAGAGGGTTCCATGAAAGAAAAATTTATCTACGTATGTCAGCAGTGCGGCCAAAAATATTCCAAGTGGATGGGGAAATGCCAGGAATGCAATGAGTGGAATAGCATTGTCGAAGAACGCGATATCCGTGAAGCGAAGTTAAAGCCAAGCTTGGCCACCGGCGACACTCCTCAACCCATCGCAGAGATTGCCGCCCAAAATGTTCCCAGGCTCCTTTCTAGTATTACCGAATTGGATAATGTTCTCGGCGGAGGCCTAGTTCCCGGAAGCGTGGTCCTTCTTGGCGGAGAGCCCGGCATCGGCAAGTCGACGATTCTTCTTCAGGCTGCCGACCAATATGCCCACGCCCACCCCATGGTCCTTTATGTAAGTGGGGAAGAGTCGACGAGCCAAATTGCCTTACGCTCGTCGCGCTTGGGTGTGGCCTCGAAGAATTTACTCGTAGTTTCTGAAACGTCTTGGGAAGTGATTCAAAACCACGTCGATAAGGTGAAACCAAAGATCTTAATTTTGGATTCGGTACAGACTATCTACAGTACAAAACTTGATTCTCAGCCCGGGAGCGTCGGACAGCTTCGAGAAGTCGCTTATCAAGTCATTTCACTGGCCAAATCGAAGGGAATTGCGACGTGGTTAGTCGGTCACGTCACGAAAGATGGAGCGATTGCCGGTCCGAAAGTTCTCGAGCACATGGTAGATGCCGTCCTCTATTTTGAAGGAAGCTCATCACAAAACTTTCGGTTACTCCGTGCGATAAAAAATCGCTTTGGGTCAACGAATGAAGTGGGAGTTTTCGAGATGGTCGGCAATGGCTTAAGACCAGTGGCCAACCCTTCGGAGCTTTTCTTGTCGGAACGTCCGCATATGATCCCAGGTTCCGTCATCGCGGCAAGTCTTGAAGGAACGCGACCCATGCTTGTGGAAGTTCAGGCGTTGGCTTCCCCGACCAATCTCGCGATGCCCCGACGAACCGCCATTGGCATCGATCCCAATCGAATTTCTCTATTGGTCGCCATTTTAGAAAAGCGTGGAGGCTTTAGACTTTACGATCAAGATGTTTACGTAAACGTTGCGGGCGGACTGCGCTTAAGTGAGCCTGCGGCCGATCTCGCCGTGGTCGCAGCACTCATCTCCAGCTATTCGAATAAACCGGTTTCTAAAGAAAGTGTTTTCTTTGGAGAAGTTGGTCTAGGGGGAGAAGTGAGAAGCGTTCCGCAAGCGGCGACTCGGCTAAAAGAAGCCGAGCGCATTGGACTTAAGAGAGCTTATATCCCAAAAAGAGCTTGCGATGAAATCGGAACGGTTAAAGGGGTAGAGCTCATTCCCATCGAACACATTCAAGATCTCGAGGATAAAATGTAACCGCCCTAGCGGGGAAAATCTCCAGGTAGAGGAGGGACGTCGTCGAAGCCCTCTCCGTCCAGAGTTCCCAAAAAGGAGATCAGATCTTGCTTATCCTGGTCGCTCAACCCCAACGAAGTGATGTCGGGATCTAAGTGTGGATTCTCGACTCCGCCCTGATTGTAGAACTCAACGACCTCTTCCAAGGTTTTCAGTGAGCCGTCGTGCATAAAAGGCCCGTGGCGGTTTACATTCCGTAAGGTTGGCGTCTTGAACGCCCCAAGTTCTTCTGCTTTTTCACTCCCTAGGGTTTTCGTGTAACCAAATCGACCCTCGTCTACAAAGACACCATTTTTGAAGGCGACGCCTGAATTATGAAATAGGTCATCAGTGAAAGCGGGGGGTTGATGGCATATGTGGCATTCTCTATCATTAAATATCTCGAAACCCCGTGCTTCGCGAACGGTAAGCGGGTGCGAAGCGGGGTCGTTTTGATTCAGATCCCACTTTGAATTTCCGCTCAGCAAAGTTTTCTCGAAATCCGCAACGCTGCGACTCACGCGTTCGATGGTAATTTGGTCAGTCCCGAAGGCGGCAGAGAAGAGAGCACGATAGCCCGAATTCCCTTCCAAAAATGCGACAGCAGCCTCAACGGTCGATCCCATTTCGAGGGGATTCGTCAAAGGTCCGGTAACTTGGGCTTCTAAGCTTTCGGCACGCCCATCCCAAAATTGGTTTGCATGAAATGCCCTATTGATAATGACCGGAGCTTTGCGCTTCCCCAGCTGACCGCCTATCCCTTGCGAGAGTGCGGTCTGGCTGGAAAAAGCAAATTTGGACTCATGACAACTGGCGCATGAAATCGTGCCGTCTTTAGACAAACGCGCCTCATAAAAGAGGAGCTTACCCAATTTTACGGTGGATAAAGTGGGTGGGTTCGGCGATTCAAATTTAACTAGCCCCAGTAACGGTTTCTCAAGCAGCCAAACCAAGCGCTCTTGTAGCGTACTTGCCATTCCCACGGCTCCAAACGACAACAAAAACAGGATTAATTTTCGTTTCATTCTCTCCCCCACTTCAAAACAAATTCTCAGCTCACTTGAATCTGAAACTGACTTTGCCACCGGCCGGAAATATTTCGTTAAGATGCGCTTGCACCGCCGGCTCCAGATTGCGGTCCATCTCTACTTGATTCAGATTTTTCATCTGCTCGAGTCGATGGAGAATCGTATCCGATAGAGTGGTGGCCTTGTTCCGAAAGAGAATGAGTTCTTTCATGAGAGGAGTTGAATCTAAAAAGTCTTCTGGGTACGAACTCAATTGAGTGCCTATGATCACCAGCGTATCCAGATTGATCAGATCATTAAATAAGCCTTCTGGCAGCGTAGTGTAAGGATTGGACCGAATGTTTAATATTTCGAGGTTTTTTAATCCGGTGAAATCATCGGCTTTAAACGCAGTAATATTTTGACCGCTTACCGCGACCCGCTTAATAGCGAGTAGATCGTCCATTTGGATGGCTTCGCAGGCTTTTTGCGTTTGCGCCATGAGATTCCGTTTTACTGCGTCAGTGCGTTCACACACCGGCAAGAAGGCCGCTTGAACTCCGAGTCCAAAGGTCACCCCCACTATAGCCATCGACAAAAGCAATAAATGATTCAAA
>JBBQIT010000495.1:0-3525 GCA_038325205.1 Bdellovibrionota bacterium | reverse complement strand
GATTCCGAGACGAACCCTCCCTTGCCGCTCTGCAAAATGGGTTCTTTGCCGCCGACAAAAGTCTCGGTTTCCCACCGAGACTTGGAAACCACAGAAAAACCGTTCTTTTGGGTCACGAATAACTGCCAAAACTGTTCCAAGTTTTCAGCACCAGGCAATACACAGCCCGAAGCGGTAATGGCGATAGGTTGGATGGATGAGTTCATGCGATTGGTTTACGTAGGCTAGCATTTTGTTTCGCCCTTCGAAAGTCGAGGTTATGATGTCCGGACAACTCCCCTTTTTCTCGAGGATATTTTAATGCGACAAGTCTGGGTGACCTATCCCGGCCCCGCGGAAACGCTGCTGATGAAGGAATCTCAGGACCCCACTCCACTTCCGGGTGAGGTCCTCATTCGAAGTCATGCTATCGGGGTCAACTTTGCCGACGTTTTGGTTCGCATGGGGCGTTATCCTTTAGCACCACCAACGCCTTGCGTTCCTGGGTTTGAAGTGGCTGGCGTAGTGGAAAAAATTGGAGACGGCGTATCCCTATTTAGCATTGGTGACCGCGTAGTCACCCTCTGTCGATTTGGCGGATACTCCGATATCGTTTCCTCACCTGAAGCCTTTGTTTTTCATTTGCCTAGTGAAATCGATTTTCATGTCGCGGCGGCAGTCACGGTAAACTACCTGACGGCATCTTTGCTCGTGGAAAAAAGTTGCTCTCTTAAACCTAAAGAGCGTGTGCTTATTCACTCTGCTGCGGGAGGAGTCGGACTTGCCCTCGTTGATCTGTGCAAACGATTGGATTGTGAGATCGTGGCGCTGGCTTCGCCAGAGAAACATTCCTTTCTGCGCGACCGCGGTGTTAGGTATGTTCATAATTCTCGCGAAGCAGACTTTCTCACTCCCCTCCGAGCCCTTTTCCCTGAAAGCGGATTTGATGCCGTCTTTGATAGCAAGGGAGGAGCCTCTTGGAAGCAGAGCTACCAACTTCTCAGCGCTTTTGGAAGGTTGGGCGTGTTTGGCTTTTCCTCGATCGCCCAACCGGAAGGGTTGGGACACGCTTTGCATTCGAAGAAACTGGGAGAAGTAGGGTGGTTTGATTTCGACGCTTATCATTTGGTAAACGACAACAAGACCATCAGCGGAGTGAACTTGGCCACGCTATGGAACCTACCATCGTTTATCCCCAAGATGCGCCCCATGGTAGAAGCACTGATTCAGTCCTGTGCAAAGAAAGAGATTGAACCGTGGATCGATCGCACTTTCCCTCTTGAGGAAACCCCTTTAGCGCACGAATATCTACAGTCTAGAAAAAGTGTAGGAAAGGTATTGCTCACGCCATGAAAAAAGCGATAGAAGCCTGGCCCGAAATGGATATTTTGCGCGGGCTCGGCGTTCTTTCGATGGTACTTTTCCATTCGATCAGTTGGCTTTGGACCGTAGATGCCACGAATAAAATGGCCCCTTTCGCGGAGGGCATCCTAATCCGGAATGGTATCTGGTTTGGGATCCCCGCCTTGTGGCTACCGATCGTCGCAGGAAGTTCCCTCGCTATTCGAAATCAAAAAGAAAAAAATAGTGGCTTTCTCGGTTTACCCAGCCCCACTGAAATTATTCTTCTCGGAATTCTTTTTTTTAGTCTCGCAACACTAGGGAATCTCTTATTGTGGAGCGACCACTCGGTCTGGCGGTGGGATATTCTGCATTTTGTAGCTTCGTGTTTTCTTATCTACGGAATCTTAGACCATTGTAGTTTGAGAGGGCTCCTCATTCCTTTGGCGCTATTGGCTATGATGCTCGGCAGTCCCGTATGGGATCCGTGGCGATTCATCGGAGTCACCCCTCCAGAAGTCTGGCCCCTGACTCCTTGGTTTGCTATTTTTGTATTGGGGGTAGAGCTAGCGAAGTATCGCCCGCTGTGGCGCGTCGGAAAACGTTGGTGGATACCGTTTCTTGCCGGTGGTGTCGCTGCCCTCCTGGGAATTTTGACACCCTCCGGTCGGGAATGGATCCTTACCGCGCACCCTTTTCGAACCGCCCTATATTTACCTCCGACTGAAATTTTTATTTCTTTGATGGGACTTTACGTCCTAACGCTCATAACGATAGAACGCTTCTTTGTCCGCTTTCCCAAAAGAAGGGGCGTTCCTCCCTCCCTCGCCAAAATATCCGGAGCCGCGCTTTGGATCTTTATTCTGCACATGGTGATCGGCGTTCCCTTGGCCGAACTCTTTTGGAATTTCCTGGGGCCAAAAAGGGCATTAATTGCTTTCCCGACTTACCTTTTACTCGTGAGTTGGGCAATCGGAGAAATGACGGGGATGATGAGGGAAAAAAGAATCAGGATTCGTCTAACTAAAGTGAATTCCGGGAAATAATCCACTACTGACAAGTGACATTTAAAGCCGTCGTCGAGTTTGCAGCCGACTGCAGCGTAAACGCTCGAAGATTCTGGACGATCGCCTTAGCGGGCGTGACTAACTTATCCGGATTCGCGATAAGCTCGATGCCGTAAAACGGCTTGCTAGTAAGCGCACTATCGCCTTGGCGATAGACATTCATTTCAAAAAAACCGTCATAACAAGATTTGCCGATCAGAGCGCCGCCCGCAGCAAATTCGGCGATGGACAAGCCGTTGTATAAGCACGAGGAGGCTACGGTCGTATTTCCCCCAGAAGGTTTGGCGGCGGTTAGAGTAAGCGAAGGCGAACAACAAGAGATTTCGATGCGCGACAGATTTGCCGCGCTGGTCGAAGGATCAAAGGTAGAACAAGGCCTCATATCGGCTTCGAGGACAATCGCTCCATTGTTGAAAATGTCGTAACCCGTCGTCGGCGCAGCCACGTCCGTGTAAGCGACCCCTGTGGCGCGGCTATAGTAGCGAGTAAGCGTTTTGATAAGAACGGGAACGTCATTGTGAAGCCTCGAGTTCTCCTGCCCTTTACCAAACCGCTTAAAGAGATCGACGAAGGGTCCGGTTAAATACCGGGAGAGCAATCCCAGCAAGGCCAAGGCCACCAGTATCTCGAGTAAAGTAAAGCCCCGATTTCTTTTCACGGTAACGTCCCGACGGAGGAAATGTTGATCGGCTGGTCTTCCACCGGATCTTGATAGGAACTGGTCACGGTATAATCTACCTTTAAGACCGGGTTAACCCCAGTTGACAGATCTAGACAAAGCCAGGTGGTAGCGACAATTCCGCATTGGAGTGAGTTTTGATTCTCTAAGCAGTTCATCGCAGTAAGCCCAGGACCGCAAGTCAGAGGCCCGGTGGCACAATAAACGTTCGGTTTATAGCAGTTTTCCGTTATCGTCCATTGATTGCAGCCACCTCCACCCCCGGACGATTTCTTCTTTGCGTTTCCCGTACACTGATCGTTGCAGGGCATCTGCGGATATTCACCGGCGGCACAGATGTTCGGGCAGGCGGTAGCAGGTTTAGTTCCTGTGACGAGGGTTCGCGGCACGGGGGGAATAAGATTGGCGTCCTTGCATTCTGAAGGAACCGAAAATTGAACTTGGTGAGCTACCTCGTCT
>JBBQIT010000494.1:0-3541 GCA_038325205.1 Bdellovibrionota bacterium | reverse complement strand
TCATACTCTCGGCCTTGTTCGCGATACACGGCAGGGGTCGCCCCTTCGACCTCTACTCTTAACTCACGTCCGACGTTGGCGCTCGAGACGCCCAAGCGCTCGGCTCGGTTATCATCGACTACCACTTGAAACTCTGGTTTTCCGGGACGATAGCTGATGTCGGCATCCTTTAGAGCAGGATCCGTTTTCAACTTTCCGTAGACCTTCTGAGCATAAGCTTGAAGGATATCAAGGTCGGGGCCGATGATATTGAAGTTAAACGGGCGACCTACTCCCAAAAGATCAACGTCTTTTACTTTCGGGTTGGCGGCCGTAAAGCCAGCCAACTGTTCTCGCACTCGATCTTTAAATTGCGAAGTGTTCATGGTGCGGCTACGAGCCGGAACTAACTCGACAAAGAAATCAGCGACATTGGGCTCGCCATCACGGTTACCGACGGTGACCACCGAGTTTTTGACTTCTTTGTTGGCGCGGACCACTTTGTCCACTTCCAAAGTCATTTCGGTCATCGCGTCGATACTCGTTCCCGGAGGCATATCCAGCGAGATCGTAAATTCACCAGTGTCTTGAGCCGCTAAGAAAGTTTTTGGTACTTTGGTGAATAGAAAAAGACTGAAAGCAAAAATTAGAATCGAGCTACCTAAGATCACGAGGGGCTGGTCCAAAGTATAATGAAGGATCTTCATGTAGGTGCGATCTAAGAAGCTTTGGAACGTCTCGAAGACAGCAAGGCCCTTATCTAAAGCCGCCGTTACGGCGTTCTTTTTGGTCTTCTTGTGCATCGAGCCCGCAAAATAGGCGGAAAGCATGGGCGCTATCGTCAGAGCGTCAAAGAGGCTAATCATCATCGTGAAACAGACAACCAATCCAAACTCTTTAAAGAACTGTCCGGCGACCCCTTGTAGAAAAGCGATCGGTCCAAACACGGCGATAACGGTTAGTGTGGTAGCTACGACAGCAAGCGTAACTTCCTGCGTTCCTTCGAGGGCTGCCTCGATGGGTTTTTTGCCCATCTCCATATGCCGAAAGATATTTTCGCGCACCACGATAGCGTCGTCGATTAGCAGTCCTACTGCCAGACTGAGTGCTAATAGTGTCATTACGTTCAAAGTGAATCCAGAAGCTGCCATCAAAATGAAAGCTCCCAACAGACAGTTGGGGAGGGCTAGGCCGGTAATCACGGTGGATCGCACGTTTCCTAGGAAGAAAAAGACCACAATGATCGTTAGCGCGATTCCGATAATGATGGACTCTCGAACGTCATCGACGTTGGCGCGAATGGCTTTGGATTGATCCCTCACCACTTGGAGTCTTGGCTTAGTGGGATCATTCACCAAATCCTTTTGAAGACGTTCGACGCGAGCTTTCACTCCGTCTACTACCGCGATAGTGTTGGCTCCAGATTGACGATACACCATTAGGTAAATCGATTTTTCACCGTTCACGAAAGCTTTGGATTTCTCGTCTTCCAACCCGTCCGATACCGTTCCCAGCTGTCCTACGCGGATGGGAACATCATTGCCGACAAAGTTCACGATGACCGATTCGATCCTTTGAATCGTTCGGAATTCGCCCAAAGTACGAAAGATAGTTTCGCTCTTTCGCTGGCCCACTTTTCCGGCGGGAATGTTTTGTCCGGCGGCAGCGATGCGGGAAGCGACTAGAGTGGCAGGAACTTCGTAGCGCTTTAGCTTTTCCCGATCTAAAGCGACTTTAATTTCGCGTTTCCGGCCTCCCAAAACCTCCACCAATCCCACCTGTTTTACTTGCTCAATGTAGGGACGTACGGTGTCGTCAGCAAAATCGAAGAGCTTCGAGTCAGACAGGTTGGCGGCGAGAGAGATTACTAACACCGGCTGATCTCCCGGATCTACTCTCCTAATGATGGGCTCTTTCACTTCATTGGGGAGCTTTCCGCGAGCCGTGCCTACACGGTCACGAACTTGTTGCTCGGCATACTTAACATCGGTTTCCAGGGTAAACTCGGCGATTACGGTACTAATGCCTTCTTTATTGATAGAGCGAATCGTTTTGATTCCGGAAAGCGAACTCAACTCATCTTCGAGTTGTTTAGAGACTTGGGTCTCCATCTCTGAAGGTCCTGCTCCAGGGTAGGGAGTCGTTACGGTGACGATGGGGAAAGTCACACTCGGATATAGATCTACCGGCAGTCGGAACATCGCCCCGTATCCTGCGGCCAACATTAAGATGATGATGCACGAGATGAAGAAGGGACGCTTGATCGAAAGGGCAGCTAAATTCATTTCTTTGCTCCAGAGTGAAGGTCCTCAGTAGTTTCAAAAGTTTTCATTTGGGCGATCAAGGTTAGGATTTCGGCTTGGAGTCTCAACCTTGCAAATTCACTTGAGGCCAAATCTTGTTCGAACTGTAACACTAAGAAAGTGGTGGTTCGTCCGCGAGTCTGGCGATCTTTTTCTCTTAAGAATTTTTTGCGTTGCACGTCTTCAATCTGTTGCGCTAGATCGAGCCGTTTTTTCGCTTCGTCGTATTTTGAACGAACATCGTTCCACTCTTTGTCCTGCTCAAAAAGTTTGCGCTGGTACTTAAGCTCGGCACCGCGAGATTCCTGAGCATATCCATGATTGACGTCAGAAACCGTTCCGAAATCTAAAGGAAGCGCAAACCTTGCTCCCACCGCAACCACAGGTTTGGAAGTCCCCATAGAGTCAGATACCGTATCGCCAAAAGCCGTGTTGCGACCATTAAGCGCAAGAGAGGTATAGAGCTCTAGGTTTGGCTTATGCTTTTCCATTCCCAACTGGGCGGAAGCGATGGCAGCTCTTTGGGCTTGAAAAGAAGCTTCCACGTCCTCTCGCTTTGCGGCTTTAGCGGGAAGCGGGATCTTAGTGATGTCGACGGTAGCCAGACTGGGAAGCCCTTCTTTCACTTCGGGCGAGTCGGTTCCTCGCAGTGAATTAAAGTTTAAAGAAGCGGTTCGGTTTTCATCGGAAACCGACTGAAGCTCTAGCGTTCTTAGTTTTAATGCCGCTTCTGACTGCAAGAGATCCGATTCGTCATTCAAATTTAGTTTGAGTCGCTTGGCATTCCAGTCACGAATTTTCCCGGCTCTTTCGACGCTATCCTTTTGAACATTTAATGCGTCTCTGGCCAAAGCCAATCGCCAATAAGCAATCTCGGCTTCCGCTTCGATCACTTTCGCGCGGTAATTTTCAGCGTGGTTATTACTTAAAGCAGAAGCCTGAGTCGCTTCCACTTGGGCTCGAGTCTCGCTTCCAAATCCGTTTCGTAAAAAGGATTGGCTTAGTTCGAGCACGGGAGAGGCTGAGTAGTAATCAATGGAGGGGTGAAATTGGGCGATCACCAAAGGATCAATCCCGCTAATAAGGGTGTGATTTAAGCTGTACGCCAGCTTTCCTTTCATTCCGAATTCCGTTTGCTTGGAAACGCCAAATTCGTAGGCGTGATTTTCAGTCCGGTTTCCAAAAATCGCGGGGATAGGTTTCGGCGATTTGTCTGATAGGTATTGAATATTCGCATAGAGTTGAAAGGCCGTTAGGGT
>JBBQIT010000493.1:0-3549 GCA_038325205.1 Bdellovibrionota bacterium | reverse complement strand
CGGAGACATTAAAATTGCTCAGATGACAAACGAAGGGCAAACCCGCTGCCCCCGCGGCGCCGCTGCTTGCTACGTTCCAATCGGCAAAACTATGTTCGTAGATAAAAGTGCCGAATTAGGAGTCCTGGCTCCGATTCTCTTTCACGAAGTAGCCCATGCCATGGACCCCGAGCTAGATGAAACGCTAAGAAAAGTGCAAGCCATCCAAAGTAGCTTAGAAAAAAAGAGTGAGATTATTATCAATCAGGTCTCCCAACTCCTTCATCTCGGAGTAATGGAACTGACCGGTTCAGTCTTCACCGATAAGGATATGGAAGACGTAGTAAACACCAAATTGATGGGGACCGAAGCGCTGGAAGTAGAGCGATTCAAAACCGAGCGTTTGGCTTACGACCAATCGTTTCCGGTAGAATCAGAACTCGTAGAGCTATTTCCCGACTATTATCGCGCATCCATGAAAAAGCTTGGATATCGGATTCCTCATAATTTCTCAGATAACGAAATTATTTCTCGATATGGATTAAACGAAAGCATTGTCCAAAAGTACCTGCACAACTCCTGCAAGCCCCTTCCAGCCCTGTAAATCAAATTACAAAACACTTTTCACGAATTGCCGCTCGAAGAATGTGAAAACGAGCGTTAATGAAGTATATCCAAAGCACGGGCAGGAAAGCCCAGTCTCGAGTGGAACGCAGCCATCTCTTAAACACAAAAGGCATCATGAATGGAAAAATCGTCAGCAGAAGCATTTTGGGGTGTAAGACTCTTCCCCACCGGAAGAAGAAATACTTGTGGCTTTGTAGAAAGAGAACGTCCGATTCATAACGGGCTGAGTTCTGAAATAAACTCGCAAATGACCACTTAGTTCGAAAGTGCATGACTTTCATTTCCAAACTAATTTCCATCCGCCCATGTTTTCGTGCTCGAAATCCCAAATCGGTATCTTCTCTTCCGTTCTTAAAGCGAATGACGTCAAAGCCACCGAGAAGTTTCAAAACCTTTGCCGAGTAGGCGATGTTGGCTGCAGCGTAATCGGAACCTGATCGGTTAATGGGACTTAAATTTCCCAAATTGTAGAAGGGGTTGATCGGAATCTTCTCTCTGATGGAATCGGTCTGGCTCGTGTAGAAAACAGCCCCCACCACTCCGACCACTGGACCTTCACCCGACCGCTGAAATGCCTTCAGTCCCTCTTCCAACCAATCATCGGAACAGAAGCAATCGGCATCTAAGAGGAAAATAAATTCGCCCTGCGCCGCTCGAATGCCAAAATTCCTTGCGGCCCCTGGACCAAGTTGGGTGGTTTGCTTCAGCAACGTTACGGAATCGGAGAAACGTTTCAATCGCTCGAGGGTGTCATCGGTACTGCCGTCATCGACTACGATCAATTCCAAATTGGGATAGCGATTGGCCAATACACTTTGGACGCAAGACTCAATCGTGACCGACGCATTGTAAGCGGGAATAACAACACTGAGTCTCGGTCGTAAGTTGCTCATAGTATGACTAGACGAAGAATTCCCGATAGGTGAAGAAAAAAATGTAATGCTAAAGAGAGGGGCAGTCAACGACGACACATAGCGTCATTGGCGAATTATTCCGTCTTATTGGGTACTAAACACTAACGCCCTAAGACGTTATACTTCACGCCAAGTAACGCAGCTAACACCCGAAACTTCACAAACACTGGGCCAGCGGCTGCTTCGAAAAAATTCGTAATCGGCGATTCTTCTGATTCCCGCTCCGGTAAAACTATGCAATTGCGGCAGATCCTTAGCCGGATGAACAATAAACTCATGAAGACCAGCCTCAAGAGACTGAAAAGTATCCGTGTAGAACTGAAACCTAGACTGGCGATCGGGATGAGACTCCCAGGCAAAGTGTCTGCGTGGAGTAGTCTGCCCGTCTCCCTTTTTCATCCTCACGGGAATTCGATATCGGTCCTGAAATTCCTGGGCCAACCGAAGCAAGGCATCACTTCCCCACTCTTCAATTTCCCAAAAAAACATGTGCGAATCAAAATGAGTGGGTCTTAACCCTGCCCGTTCCACTTTTTCCAGCTGCGCGAGAAGTTCAATCCGGATATCAGACAATGTCGCTCGACTTCGCACCTCTTCAACAGACTGAAAAAGCGCACCGTGACTATTCTTCAGCGAAAGAACGCCTGGTGCAACAGGGTAGAAAGGCAGACTTAAATATTCGCTGGTGACGGCGAAGTGAATCCCACATTCCGAAATGCCCAGCCGCCGGAGTCTATCTACCGCATCTTCAAAATCCGCACCGACAGGCATTAATGAAACGCTTAGCGGCAAACTTTGGCTCAGTAACTCTCCGATCGCTTCATTGATACTGAAATGCATCCCAAAATCGTCACAATTCACTACCACTTTTTTTGTCTGCGTAATTTGTGCTGGGTGGGTCATGGCGTGAAAGGATTATAGTATACTTGCGAGCGGAAAGAACGGGAGTCTCTTTGTACGTATTTCTTTTAATCGAATCGCTTAGTTCGCCGGCAAAACTTAGAGCCCTTCTCAAAGCCAACTCGACCCATGTGGTGGCTTTGACCCAGAGCGCGCACCAATCCATGAAAGAAGAACAGATTCCACACGAATTTTCCGTGACTACCTGGGAAGAGATACATGACCAGGTTTCAAAGCTCACGCAGGACTATCTGATACGGGGTACCGATCACCTGTCGAAACTCTTCTCGAATTGTTGGGACAATCTCTTGCCTCACGAGATGAAGCATATCGTCCCCTTACTTATCTCCCTGGAAAAATCAATTACCCGAAGTAAGCCCTCCGAAATTATTTATTGCTCCGCGACCTTCGGTCATGAGGATCTGAAAAATGCCGCCCATCGCCTCTGTGAACAACTTCAGATAAATTGGAGGGAGGAAAGCACGTGAAACTGCCACTCGCTGCTTTTCTTTTTTTCACGGAACCCAACTTTGGGTTTATCGAAAAAAGTTTTGTACACCTCCGCGAAAGCGCTAAATTCCATCCCCTACTCATTCCTGGCTTTGACTTTGAAAGAGTTAAAAAAGGCCTCCCCGAATGGCATCCCCAACAGCACGAATCGGTATGTCTGACCCAGGGCGAATTGGCCCCTATTCCCGCTTCGGTCGTTCCGACCAACTCTTGCTCACTTGCAGAAAAGGAGATGGAGATTTGGTTCGAAGATCATTGCCATTTTGATTTAGCAAAACGCTTTTTTGCGATCGCCCGCGATCTCGATAGCTGGGCAAGAAGAGCATCACCCGCACTCGTCATTATTCCCGAAGACACAGACTATATCCGGGGGAGATTGGTGATGAATTTGCCGGCTCTTCATCATACAAAAAAAATGGTCGTTTATCCCTTCTACTACAACCTCTTTAAGAGCTACCCCTCCTTACCGACTAAACTTGCCGACCATTATGTAGTTATGAATGGGGCGTTATCGGAACGTCTCGAAAAAAAAGGGGTCCCGAAAGAGCGAATCACGATAACGGGATTCCCATTAGAGCAAACGAAGCCGCAAGCACCTTTTCCCAAAAGGCTTCTCTTT
>JBBQIT010000492.1:0-3559 GCA_038325205.1 Bdellovibrionota bacterium | reverse complement strand
CACGTAGACTTTTTTCCCTGAATAATCGATTCTCTTATTTGTCATCTAGACCTCCTTGTGATGATTGAGGTCTTTTTTACTACTTCCGCTTCGCGGCTAAAAGCCTCGGAGCGGAAGCACTTTCTACATAGCGACTTTTCGAATAGGTGACCGTTCGAAAACGAAGCGGGTACCTTTCTCTTTTAACTAGTCTTCTTCATCTCTTCCATCTGGTGAGATACGTATTGTCTTCCATTGAACATTGCCACTTTTTATTGCTTTTCGAATCTGATCCTGCCGGCGTTCATGTGTTGACGAAGCAGGTGGTGCATCCAATAGACGAATTTTTGAGACATCTCGGTTGGCCAGACCATCAAAAACAATGAAGTGAATGGGGTCAAAAATCGGCTTCACGTCTTGGACATTGACCTTTAGGCTTCGAAATTTGGGGAGCACCTTTTCCACCAGATCATTTGCTAATCGATGGGCCGATTTTCTGCTCTTTTCAACTATGCGTGCTCGTTGTTCCTCAAGCTTTTCCTCAGCTACCTCAACCCTGCGGGTTAATCTGTCCTGTGCGTTCTCAATTCTCCAAAGCCAGTCCTTTTGGGAAACTTTTCCGGTGTCCACGAGCTGAGTATCGGATAGGCGAAATACACAGCCACAGTCGCAAGTACAGCAGGGCAGGTATTCGTTTACTTTTGATATCACCCACGTGATGGGCATTTATTCCGAGTATCAAAAGGAAACGAATACCCTAGTGGGAGGAAGGAACCTCGGCCCACCAGAGTGACAAAACTTGTCAGTGACATATTTTGTTCCACATTTTAGATAGCTTATCGATCCTGCTTCCATTATAATGCACTGCATTACAATTTAGTCTCATGGGGGTTTCATGTCTAAGTGGGTCGTTGGATTCTTTTTACCTATTTTTACTTTCTGCTCGGCAACGTCGTTTGCTGTCGGCCAAGCTGAATATCAAGAAGCGGTCAAAATTGTTTGGGAAGCTCACAAGGCTTACTTAAAGGGAATTCAGGAAGAGACCGAATCCACAAAAAGGTTGGAACGCATCGATGTGCTTCTCGCTGCTCTCACCAAGGACCTGACAGACACCAAAGACTTAAAGAAAGCTCCCTATGCTCGTGCTTCGATTTCGGAGCACTATCAGCTCTGCCTGCAACTACAAAAGTTTGCGGAACGGGAGCAAAGCAATATCGCCCTAAACGAAGCCCATGATCGCCCCAAAGACCCAACGCTCCTGAGCAAATGGAAGAATGAGAATGCCCGGAACTGGCGAATGGTGGGATCCGTTGTGAATGATCTGACCGCTCGAGTGCAAGGGGACGAAACCCTCAGCAAATTCATGGGTAACGATCTGAAGGGGCTGACTGAAGAATCTTTGAAATCTCGACGCAACCAAGAAGCGCAGCTTGTTGCTAACGACCAATATGTCGAGGACATGATTCGGTTGCGGGTATATCTGGGGTTATTACCAGAAGCCACCTCATTTTTGAGTAAACACGCGCTGAAGATTCGGTTGCAAGAAGCGCGCATAAAGACACTACATGTGATGACTGGGAAATCGGTGGGTGCGGTTACCTTCGAGAAGCACATGGCGGAAATGATGAAAAGTCTATCGACTATGAAATCTGCATTTCCCGATCTCCCTCTCTTCCCGCACTTCGCTGATAAAAAGACACGAGCGAATAGTCCTCTACTTCTTGCTATCGTCGATGCGGGACAAGGAAAACCTCTCGCCTCCCGCGTTCCAGATCAAGGGGTGTGGAAAGACATTTTACAAGCCGCAGATTCGAAAGATGAACGGGTGAAGATCGGAGCTGAAACTCAGCTAAGTATCTCGCTAAAAAAAGTAACACCGTTCGTCCAATCGCTTAGCGCTCCAGGGAAGAAACCCTCGGCAGAAAAAGTGCAGGATGCCGTAATGCAAAGTACGGAAATTAAAAGTGCGCTCGTAGCGGTTGATATTGTAGCGAACGGTTTCAAGATGATGGATGCTTACGCCAGAGAGAATACGGAACGATAAGCCTTGCGTAAAAGGTATTCGTTTACTTTTGATATCACCGAGGTGATGGGCAGTTATTCTGAGTATCAAAAGGAAACGAATACCCTGGTTTAAGTGGGTGTTCTACTCATGCGATCCAGCATCCGTGAAAGCCATAAGGAACTCTTCTCGGAAGAGCTACAGAAGCAACTAACTTCATTTGCTCCGCATCAACAATGATAAACTCTCCAGAATTCTTCTGTTTGTCATAAATGAAATTTAGAAGCCAACCACCATCTTCAGAGCTACGGTTTTTATCAGCTACAAAGAGCGATTCCCCTCCAGATTTATTTGAACCAAAGGAGAATTGCGCGGAACTCCCTGCGACGAAGTCGTACTTGATAACTCCATCTATCTGGCCCGAATCCCGGCCAACATAGCCATACCGGTGAGGACGGCCGGGGCGGACGGGACTAGTCCAAGCGAAAATTCAACTCGTTGAGATCAGAGAATAATAAGCAATGATAAAAGCTTACTCGCGAATGTAAAATGCACGGAGATGCATCAACTACCCTCCTTTGCCCCGATCCGGACCCACACTTGACCCACACTTTCGACTCCAGGCTTGCTTCAATGTTAGCACATGTGCTAACATGTCTTTCGGAGGTTAGGTTTGGCTCGTAGTCCGACATCAAAGCTGGTCTATCAAGGGGCTGCCTTACGGATTGAGTTCTTTGTTGCCGAATCGGGCGAGGCACCAGCCGAAGACTGGTTGGAAAGCCAGGTAGAATCCAAGCAGCAGAAGTTCGCTGCTCTCTTTGCTTGGATGGGAGATCAGGGGAAGATCTGGAATGAGCGAAAGTTCAAACATCTTACCGGCAGCGACCAGATCTTCGAATTCAAGTCGGAGGATGGGCGCGTGCTCTGTTTTTTCATGCTGGGAAAGCGACTTATTCTCACCCACGGTTTTAGTAAGAAGGGCGACAAGACTCCTAAAGGCGAAATTGAACGGGCTGAGACGATTAAAAAGAATTTTTTAGTAAGGGAAAAAAAATGAAAGATACTAAAGCGCAATCTGGCTGGCTCAATAAAAAGCTCGAAAATCCGAAGTTTCGTCGGGCTTTTCAAGAGGAGTACGCGAAGCTGTCCATTGGAGAACAACTTCTTCGCCTTCGCCTAGAAGCGGGCATGACCCAAGCTGAAGTTGCAAAGAAGGTCGGAACGACAGCTTCGGCAATTTCCCGTTATGAGAATGCGGAGTATGATCGGTACGAACTGAAGACTCTTCGGAAGATAGTGGAAGCGTGCGGCGGAGTCCTTCACATAACGATGAACACCTCGAAGAACAAAGCAGCTTAGGAGACTCTCAACTTGGCAATTCCTCAGTGTCCGGCGTGCAAGTGTTCAACGAACTATAATCTCTATCGCTGGGAAAACGTCCCGCTCGCCATTCTGACTCTCCCTAAATCCGAAAAAGACGCGTTGGCCATGGGCAAGCATGTTCTGGACTTAAAGCGATGTACGGCGTGTGGTCACGTCTACAACTCAGAATTCGATACGGATCAAATCAAATACCAC
>JBBQIT010000491.1:0-3567 GCA_038325205.1 Bdellovibrionota bacterium | reverse complement strand
GGCAGCGGATGCCGATAAATGCTCCTCAGCTTGAGAACCTGAGAGGGATCAGATTAAACAAAACTCTCAACCAAATCGACTCCGCGATGGAGACTTTGGTGCACTAAATTAAACCCGGACACGGTTTTTCTTGCGCGACCAGATTCGGCAATACGCTGGTATGCGCGTCCTCTACATTGCCTTCCCCCAAGAGAATATTGATCGCGTCTTCAGCTCCAGACTTCAGCGACCGAGCTTGGTGTTTCCGCGTTATTCCGAGAGCTCCGCTGACACCCCTTTGAAAAACGAGGCCATGAATCCCTGGCTCCCCCTCGATAACGATCCATTTTTCCGGGCCTGTATCTATCAGTTTTTGAACAGCGAGGGCAAACTGGAGAGGCATTTGCCCTCGTTCAACGATAACTCGTAGGGCCTCGGAACACGTGAATGACGTCAGGGGCTTACTCGCCTTTTTAGCGGCGATTAGTTGGCCATTCCAAAAGACCACGACCAACAACAAGGTCCAAGTCTTCATATTTATTCCAGGGAGCATCAATACAGTATCGGGAAAAGAAAGGAAAAATCTACTACTAAAATGGCGCGTAGAGTCCATCTTAAGGGGGGGGCAGATTTGATCGGTTGTGGTCCGCGCCAGCGCGTCCTTCGAAATCACAGGGGAATTTTTGCCGTTGGTGAGGGAGCAGAACTCTCCTCCGGTTACCCTTGAACAATGGGCTAATAACGCGTTAGCTTGCGGCCTACAATTTAACGGAGGTTAATTCTCATGAGCCAAAAAATCACAGTTCTCGCGTCCATCAAGACAAAACCTGGAAAAGAGAACGCTTTTAGGGACGCTCTTGCGACGGTTATGCACCACACGCACGAAGAAAAGGGCTGCCTTCATTACAGTATTCATCAGAATGTTGACCGGCCCGATGAATTTGCGACCGTCGAGCGCTGGCAAGTTAGGGCTGATCTCGACGCTCATATGCAAACCCCTCACTTCACAGCTTTTGCGAAACAGATGCCAGATCTCATCGTGGCGCCCCCAAAGATTGACGTGCTCTTCCAATTGGAAGAAGGAAGGCACCCGCTTTCTCACTTGGAAAAGTAGGAGTTAAGATGCGCGTGCTTATTGGATTTTTCCTTTTAATGAATGCGACTGTGTTGGCCGGAACCCTGACGTGCGAAGGTTGGTATCAAGAAAAAGACAAAGATATCGAAAAAGCACCGATGGCCCTCGCTTCTCAAACCGAAAACGATAAGATTTATTCCGCAACTTATAAAGATTATGTTTACCAGGTGGATTGGAACCAGAAACTCACGACTTTTTACACGACCATTGAAAAAGATAAAAAGCGAATCCTTTTCACGACAGCACGAGTTCCCACAGACAACCATCCCGAAGCTTTTACCGACTTAAACCTCCCCGACGGCCCCAGACTCTCGGTGAACTGCGAAGTGAAGGTTAACCCAAAGTAACGCCGTACCCTTTGACGGCCAACTCCGTTAGACTAAACGAATGGGTCGGTCTCGTTTCCGTGTCCTAGCTGCGCTGGGCGCTATATTTTTCCTCCTTCTTCCTACGTCGCTTTGGGGCGGACCGCTTTCCTTCTTCACGGCAAAGAAGCCTATATGTGATGTAGCGCTAGAACTGGTACCGCAAAGAGATTCTAGGGTGGGCGCTTCAAAATCAAGTTCGGCGGGAGAAGCTGAAAAAACGTTAGAGGAACACATCGCGGAAGTGAATGGTATCGACTATCTCAAAACCATTCGAGATAGAGATCTGCCAGGTTACCTAACCGCCTTTCCCGCGCTAGCGCGACGTTTAGCCAGGATTGCTCGCGCCGGAGGACATTGGATCGATCTGGGTGCAGGACTGGGAAATGCCGCAAGAGAGTTCATAAGAGATCCGCAAGCGGGTTTTGCCAAAGTTACCTGTGTTACCGTCGAAAATCCGCCCGAATGGTATCAAGAAGGAAAGGAGCCCGTTAAATGGGTTACCGGCAAAAAATTGGGTGAGCCCGATTTTCCCTTTGAGCAGATGGAAAAGGCTGACGTCATCACCGATTTCGTAGGAGCTTTCTCCTACACGCTTAAGTTAGATCATGCGCTTCAGCAAAGTCTCAGCATGTTAAAGCCAGGGGGAACTTTGGACATTATCATGTTTGAAAATACGAAGATTAAGACGAAGCATGGAGAAATTTCTTTTGGCGAGTGGGTAAAGACCATTCCAGGGCTCGACGTGGTTCACGAGGGTTCAGAGATTCAAATTAGAGTGACCCCAGGGAGTCGCATCGTCATTCCTAAATTAAGAGTCTCTAGTACAAAGCTCGGCTCCCCGCCGGATCGTACTTTCGAAGTCGTCTATCGCTAAGCGAGGACTAAAGCTCCTACTGTGCGCCAGCCTCAAGACTTCGCGCCGGCGCCTTGAATCCAGGCAGGAATGGTTTCAATGATGTCCCGGGTTGTGACCAGTCGATGGGAGAAAGCACCGGGACGCTCATTTGTGAATCGAACAGAGTGATGGGCAAGTCGGGACGCGAGCCGCGACCTACCGCAATGAATCGATTCGAAGAGAGCCTATCTAGATAATTTCGATAGACGTGATTGTTTGACCCTTTCACATAGAGGGTCGGAGTTGGGCCGTTCGTCGCGGAACATCCATACGAGGCACCTAGAGGATAGTTAGTAACATCGACGAAAATGCTGGTCAGCGAGGTATTGCTATCCAAGAGCTCGCCAAAAACATTCTCTCGGATATTTATTCCCGAATTGTTGTTAACGATCACATGAGTTCTTTGGACTCGGTTAATCGCATTTCCCATCACTCGAACGTTTTGAGTGCCGTAGTCTAAATAGATTCCCCCAAGGTTTGTGCCCAAGATCTGATCCTCTACTTGGATATCTGAAATTAGGTTTCCGCTGACTTCCATTGGCGCCATTCCCGGACCTATTTTTTGCGGACCATTGATATAGATACCGGCGCCATCATTCAGATGCCGCATGGCATGCTTTACCGTGTTGTCAGTGATTCGGTTTCGGATGCCCGCCGAGTATTTGGCAAAATTCGCGATATCAGTGACCCAGTCCGACCGCTGAATCTCGGAACAAGTGGAGGTAACTACGTCTGTCACTTCATCGGCTCGCCCTAATAACCATCCCTGCCAGATGATGCCACTGTAAGAGACATCTTCAATGTAGTTTCCAGAGATCGAGGAGTCTCTAGATTCAAACGCCTGGATACCGGTGCCTTCGTAATGAGTAGTTCCTATACCCACGAGCTTATTTCCTTCGATGACGTTGCTTACATTGAATCGAGCTTCCCTTTGATAACTACTGGGGCCGGCCAATTGACCCTGCTCCAACTCGGTTACCGCAGTCATAGATCCTAGGATGATACCGTTGGCGCCAATATCGTAAAGGCTATTAGCGGAAATTGTATTTTTAGTGCCTTCCAAGGTAATGCCGTGTCCGGCCACCGACCGAACCGTATTGTGATCAATAGAACAGCCGTCGCAGTGGACCTCAAGCGCGGGATAAAGATTTGGTTCCCAACGGGAGTGAAGATAGGTGTACGACTGTCCG
>JBBQIT010000490.1:0-3581 GCA_038325205.1 Bdellovibrionota bacterium | reverse complement strand
TCAACGAATCAATTTCAGCCAAGGGCGGATCGATGAAGAGAAGCTAAAAGCTTATGAAAAATTCGTGGATGCCTACTTAGAGACGAAACCTGAAGGCGTCGGAGAACCTTTTTCTACTCCCAATCTAGCCACGGCGTCTGTGATCGCAACGCGCAAGGTCCTTAAGGATCGAGGTTCCAGCGAAAACGAAATCAAAGCCTTTTTTGCCATGAGCGGTAAGTGGGCTGACGAACGCCACAATTTGAAACTTGGGTACGAACAGGAAATAGCCAAAATATTGAAGACGCTTAGCCCAGAAGCTTTTACGGAAATGATTGAAAAGGCGAAGAAGAATCATGACTGGGCGACGCTGTCTTCTATAGAGGTGGCATTACTGCGAAGCGATAACAAAGATCACGCCAAGATGGCAAAGACCGCCGCGAAGGAAGCGGAGGCGGTCCATCAAGCGGACAACGGCCCGGCATTAAAAACGCAAATCGCCTATCTGGAAAATTCATTGAACCTCTTCACGCTTGAAGCCGAAACTCGCTTCGCCAAATCGTTTGAGGCCGCAACGGGTACGCCTCACGTGGAATCTCCCGCTGAGAAAGCGATTGCTAAAGCCACAAAGAAAAAGACTCCTGAGCAGATCGAAGAAGACTCCCACTTCGACCCTAAAATGTGGAAGCTGCAAGATCAAAAGCGCGAAGAGTACGCCACGAAAAATCAAGAACTGTTAAAGGCAGTGAAATATCCCGAGCTAGAAAAAGTAGTCTCAACCGCCATAGCCACAAAAAATCCTCTTGATGTCGAGGCGTTTGAAGCTCAACTCATGGGTTCGGGAATGCCCAGCGCTTTTGCCACCAATCTTAGAAATAAGGCAAAAGAGTTATCATCCGCCGGCAAAGTGGCGAATCCCGATGCTCACAAAAAGCTCGTTGAAATACTAGATCAATACATTCCGCTCGCTGAAGCGATGGACACGACCCAAAAGGCAAAGTGATTAAACGGGTTGTTTTGGTCTAGCAATGGCAAAGCCTCGCTTATCGCGAAGGGCTTGAAGAAAATCCCAAAGATAGCGAAGCCCCGAATAGAGCGAAATAAAAAGCGCTATATAAAGGATCCAAGTCCCAACCAAAAAGGCACTCGTCCCAAAGGCGCTCCCATACCACATCAAAAATCCAAGCCCCGCCAATTGAAACGTTAATTTCAATTTTCCAAAGTTTCCCGCGGCGATAATAATCCCTTCGCCTGCAGCAACGCCTCGAAGCCCTGTGATCATAAGCTCACGAGAAAGAAGTAGAATGACGAGCCACGCCTCTACCCTGCCCATTTTCATGAGCATCACAAGACCCACCATCAAAAAAAGTTTATCTGCTAGAGGATCTAAGAATTTTCCGAGAAGCGTTTCGATATTCCAATGTCGTGCCAGCCAACCATCTAAAAGGTCCGTCACGCCGGCGATCATCACCACCACAGCAGCGAGTCTTCCCGGAGAAAACCGGAACATAAAATCCGAAGCCAAGTCGGGCTGCTCGCCGTCATACTCGAGCAATGCCGCCATCGCGGGAATTAAAATGATTCGAAATAAGGTAAGACAGTTCGGTAGATTTAAAAGATGATCCGCTGATTTAAGACCCTTAACAAAACTCATGATGCTTGCACTTCCGCCTTCGCCTTTATTCTAGTGGGCCTTGATGTGGTTTTCGACCTTTTTGTCCGAGGTCTTTGACGCCCCGCTCGAAACCAAACAGATAGTCGTATAACTTTAATTACGTACGTATTCAATAATTACCATGGCCCCGGAGGGTTGGCTGGCGCACAACGTACCCCACGCTATCTCGCAATTCTTATTGGTTCGATCGTCCGGCCCGAATGGACACAATAAGAATACAAGTTAACCGCGCCTCTGGTGGGTGCGAATCTCACAATAAGGAGTCCCTCATGAAAACGTGTCTTGGTCTGCTATTAGTTCTAGTTACGTTGGGCTTAAACGCCTCGGCGTTTGCCGAAAAGCCTATCCATGTCTATTTGACCGCCTTTGGCAATCCAGGCGATGGAAATGCCAAATTAGCCACCATGAATGTCACTGGGCTTTGTTACCAAGTGTTAAACAGTTCTCTTTGGACAAGTCAGCTGGAATCGAGTGACATTGTTTCCCAAGATGGCGGCACGGTATTCTTCAACGTTACGGTGTATGAAGGAAATGACCAGATCGAGTTTCAAGTATTACCGGGAAGCGAACTCACTTGTCGCGGAACAGTAACTCACTCGAACGGCAAAAAGGAACCTTTCAGATTTCACTATAATAAAATCCAATTGGGTTCGATCCGAGAAACCAATGTTTACTCGGGACCAAGTTACGTTAGTACGATGCTTGGCATTCTTGGCCAAACGAACTAACGACAAACTCCAAGGCGAAATGCCAATCTGCTTTCGGGCGAAGGCCCGAAAGCAGATTGGCATTTTTTTAATTCTTATCTTCAAGCCTTCGTATAGCAGGATACCTCTTGCCGAAAATCCTATTTCTTTCCCGGCTGCCTATTGAGAATCTCCCTAAGATGCAACAGTGTTTCTTTGTCCTTAGGCCGCTTCATCGTGGCTTTAATTCGAATGAGATCCTCAATCGATACCACCCTACATTGATAGCCGAACAATGGAACCGTGATAGCGTCACGCTTGACCCGCTCAAACGCCCCTACTGGACTTAATTCCGACAAGATGTCCAGTATTCCCAAATCGGTCTCAAGATAGATATTTTTCGTACCTTCTAGTTGTTCTGGATAGTCCAGAAACGAAGGCTGAAAATTGGGATTCATTCTATGCTTTGGAGAGAGATCAGTGAGCGCGACTCGCAATTTTCCAATCTGTTCCTGATCGATAGAAAGGCAAATATCGATATCTTGAGTTACCAAGGGAGAGCCGTGAACCACACAGGCTAAACCGCCAGCAAGAACAAAATCGATTTCATGCTGCAATAATCTTTCAAGTAGAGCTTTCAGATTTTCGCGCATAATACTCACGTCCCGCCTCTTGCAAGGCTCTTAAAAGCTGAAGGGCAGACTCATGCGCTTCAATTCTTTTTTCGTAGGAAAGCGTCAACTTAAAAGCCACGAGAGACCCATCTATTTGGCCCGCGGATTCACCATCCTCTGCAAAAGCATCTATGGCGGAGTCGCTCACCGAAGCTCCGTTAACAGTCGATAATTCACTCATACGAATACTCCACCTCGCGCAATATCGTTCATAAAACTCGACTACGCAAGGGGAGCCGAATCTCTCCTTGCCGCCCCCAGTCCCCTTCCCCACCGCCGTGGCACCTCGAATGATGCGCCCCACAAAGGGTAACAAGATTCTCCAGCTCATGCTTCCCCCCATACGACAGTGGCCTGATATGGTGCACCTCAAGCCATCGGCTAGCCGCACACTTCTGACCGCTCGGGGGCTTAAACTGGCATTGTCCCCGATCTCTCAAATTCACCTGATGCTTCAACGCCGCCGGAATATATCGGGTCAATTGCTTTACAGGTCGCGCGACCAGTAACTTGCCTCTCACCTCAGCCCGCTTCGCCTTAGCTACCGGATCCTCGTGTTTCACAAAC
>JBBQIT010000489.1:0-3581 GCA_038325205.1 Bdellovibrionota bacterium | reverse complement strand
TCTCAGTTTCCGAGACGAAAAGCGGCTTCGTTATGCTATATCCTTCGCGTGAATAAGAACGACAAACCCAAGTCATTAATCTTTAACGGAACGGGAATCAATTACTCCTGGCATCTGCCTCGGCTCTTCGACCTCTCGCTGGAAGACTTCAAAGCTTTCGACAAAATGATTTTTATTAGCGGCGCGAGTACCGCTCTGCTCGTTTATTGGGCGATAAAAAATAAACTGGCCACTTGGACGAGAGAAGACTTTCTCAACTGGAACAAACTATCCCACAAAGTGTACGGCAGTAATTTGATTTCTGGGTTGAGCCGAATCATTCGAATCTCTACGGGAAGCAAAAAACCCATATTCAGCAAAGAAAATTATAAAGCCGCTTGGGCAATAGGAGTCGTTCCGGAATTCTTCGAGGTTAAATTGAAGGATCTTCCCAAAAACGTTCAGATCCCCTTGGTGAATCGAATGACCGGTGAAGCTTCAGTGGCGACACCGGATTCAGAATTTGGTGAGTTTCCGGCCTATCTAGTTTCCTTCGCGGGCACCGCGATTCCAAAGATATTCGCCGATATTTATTTAGGTGACACCGTATATGGAGATCTCACCTACTCCCGAAAGTTTCTCCCATGGCTAAAACAAACGGAGAGCGAGCTTCCCAGTTTCGTGAACTACAATCTGCTTAAGAATGCGACTTCACCCAATGGCGAATACGTAAAGATTTGTGACCATCCCGACCCTAAGAAGATGATGCAACGAGACAACCTTCGCTTTATGTGTGGCCTCCATATCGATTCGTTCCCGAAGAACATTCTGCGCTCAAAACTTTAGCTCGAAATCTTTAGGCGTGATAAATTTAAACAGTGAACTGCACTTTCTGCCGCCAACCTTTGCAATACCTCCATGGCCACGGAACTTGCCTCAATACAAATTGTCCTTATTACGGACAAAATATCGCTCCCTGCTGTGAGGGAGCCCCTCAGCCAGACCCGCCAAAAGCCCCCCCAGGACCAGCAACGAAACCTTCAAAAAAATAGAACTCAATTCTTTCTAATGCGGAAGAATCGATCATTTATTTTCGAACAAATTAGCCTCATCTCCTTTAATTCGTTCACAAAAAATTGACTCGGATTTTTCCTTATGCCAAGAGTCTTACGAATATCTGCGGTAACTGGGGCTACCGCACCGGAGGTCTCAATGCGCGTTCTCATTCTATTCGCCCTGTGCTTTCCCCTATTGGCTTTTGGACGTATCGATCTTGACGTCACCCTCATTCCAGAAGGTTCCGTAGCCCCTCCGGGGGACAAAATCGATGTGACGCTTACCTTCGGCGACGCGGAGGGATCTTATCAATTGGAGGTCATCGCACTCCTCGATTCAGACGATAAAAAGGAAGGCGAGAAAAAAAAGAAGTTGATCACTTCCGTTCACGGAAAGACCAAAGCGTTCCAAGGGGAAAAAGGCTTCTTTAAAGTGGTGATCAAAGACGTTAAGCCGCAAGAGGCAAAGAAAAGTGGCGTCGGTATCTCTCACTACGAAATCACCATTCCCTTTTCAGAGCTCGTGCTTCCCAAAGGGGAAAATCTTAAACTGGGATACGTAGTGAATATCGTCGACCCCGATGACGGTTCGACGATTAACGCCGCTGCCACAGAGATCCTTCCCATCTCCGTTACCGACAAAGTGCGCAAGGAGATGGTAAAGCAAGGTCCGAAGTATAAGTTCGAGGACAAAAAGGTTGCCGCCGTTCAAATGATTGACGGAAAGGTGACGACCATCGGTCAGGTGACCGTGCCAGAGAGAATAGAACTTCCTTTAGAGAACGCTGTAGTTTCCGTGGAGATTGCTGGCGAGTACGTAAGACGCCCCGGAGTTAAACCCATCCCTCCCACCACACCTGAAATTACCGGCAACGGAATTCCGACCAAACTCTTTTCTATCCACCCCCCAAAAATATTTTTCGGAACTAATCGCACCTTCGCCGTTAAAAATGTGGGCGGAGAAGATAAATATGAGTTTGGAGCTGAGCTCTCCGGACACGTCGTCTACGGCGTTTCGAATGTTCATATTCCCGTGGATCATGTGGTTGGCACGATCGAAGAAGTAGGCTGGTGGAACAAAGAGAAAGGGTTTTACACTTTTAAGACCGCCCTCTACGAAGACAAGAATGAGCTCGCCATTAACATGCAGCGCTCCAGTTCGAAGGATACTTTGCTATTCGTCCATGGTTACCGAAATACTTTTGACGATGCCATTATTGGAACGGCACAAATTGCCCAGGACATGAGATTCAAAGGCTCAAGCTTCGCGTTTACCTGGCCGTCCGCGGGCAGATTAGACTCTTATAATAAGGATGAGAAAGCTGCCGAAGGCAGCATCAAAGCGATGGTTGAAGTGCTCCAGATGCTGACTAAGCACCACCAGGAAAACGGAGGAAATCTTTATATCGTCGCTCACAGTATGGGAAATCGAGTCCTTCTCATGGGGATTCGCGATCTCATAGAAAAAGACAAAGACTACGCCAAGCATTCTCCCATCAAAGTGATTGCGCTCGCTGCGCCAGACGTTGATCTAAATAAATTCTTTGCCTGGGGAGAGCTCGCCAAATCCATTACCCCCATGATGTCGTTCTATTACTCAACCAAAGACTGGGCGCTGTATGGTTCGGAGAAGATTCACACCATGAATCGTGCAGGACTTCACCCTGCTTTTATCACTGGGGTGGATACGATCTGCGCCGACGAAGCGAATAGTACTATGGTCGGCCACAACTACTTCTCCTCATCGGACCAAATTCTTTTCGATCTGGGGCTTCAGATTATGAAATTTCAAAAACCAGAAATTCGACTTCCCCCGCTTACCTATGACGTAGCAACGAGCAAGGATTTTGGACATCCACATTGGATCATTAGACCCCATACCAAAGCGGCTTATAAGAAATAGAAAAAGCCCCTCCCAACCATCGGTCGGGAGGGGCTTCATTTTAAATACCTATAAATTTATTTCGCCTGCTTTTTTGGCTTTGCTTTCACCTTCACCGTTTTAGAGCAATGAGGAATGATATTGGTTTCCACGTCATCTCCGCCGTCACCATAGCTGGTGAGGAGGAGAACCGCTTGACCCGACCCACGCCAATCTTGCCAAAGGTCAGGGAGATCCTTTTCGCCACCATCTTCTAAGCGGTCTTCTTCGATGAACTTGTCACTCTTGTATTTCCAGGCCCAGACACTGAGCTGGTCTGAGAGAATTACGTCGCTAAGTGCAGAAGCAAGGCCACTGACCTCTGTCGGTTCACCGTCATAGCACAGGCGCGCTTTGTGATCCGAAGAGCTGAAATCAGAGGGAATGCCACCGCCGGCGAATTCAACATCCTTTTCGCCGACTGCCTTGGCGACATCATCCTGCTCGGCATAAGCCACCCAAGCATTCCACGCAGCTAGATCTTGTGCGTTAGCGACCAACTCGCCATCTTCTTTCGTGCGACCCTTCTTCCACTCGCCATGAACGACGAGACTCTCTGGAAACACTTTTTTTCCAGCCGTTTTCAATTTTGCATTGTAGAGTTTTGAGAGAAGCACCCGCTTGGT